>NZ_FMYV01000006.1 GCF_900102615.1 Geotoga petraea
AGAAGAAAAAGTAGAGAAGAGATATGATATAGGAGAGATAAAAGAAATAAAAATAAAAGATTTAGATTTTTCATATGGAGAAAAAGAAATATTCAACAAAGTAAATATAACAATAAAAAAAGGAGAAAAAGTAGCAATAATAGGAAAAAGTGGAGAAGGCAAAACCACATTTATAAAACTAATAACAGGAAATGAAACGCCTGAAAAAGGAGAAACGTTAATAAATGATAAGCCAACAAATGAAATAAAAAATATATATGAAAAGATAGGTGTATTAAGTCAAAATAGTCATATATTCAATAGGAGTATAAAAGAAAACATAACGATGGGAAGAGAAATATCAGAAGAAAAATTGAACAATATACTTCATATAACAGGAGTAGAAAAATTTATAAATGAGAAAACAGTAGGACAAAACGGGAAAAACTTATCTGGAGGTCAAAGGGTAAGAGTAGCTCTTGCAAGAATGATGATATCAGATCCAGAAGTAGTGATATTGGACGAACCACTTGAAGGAGTGGATAAAATAAGAGAAGAAGAAGTGATAAAAAACATAAAAAAATATACAAAAGATAAAACAGTAATAATAATATCGCATAGATTCAGTATATTAAACATGGCGAAAAGGATAATAGGAATAGAAAATGGGAAAGTGGTGTTAGATGGAGAAAAAGAAGAAGCATTAAAAAACAAAACGATATTGAAAGATTTTTTTGATGCAGAAAATCGTATGACGGTTATGAAGAAAGGGGAGGACGTTATTGAATGACTAATTATGAAGAAAAATTATATAATCAATTTATTGATAGAATAAATGATGACAATTATTTAATAATACAATGGCACATTACTAATAGATGTGAAGAGAAATGTAAACATTGTTACTTAGATAAAGAAAAAATAAAAGATTTCCCTAACGAGCATGTTGATTTAGTGTTAAATAAAATATATGATTTATCAATCTTAATAAAGAAAAAAGTTATTATTATTCTTATAGGTGGAGATCCACTATTAAATCCTATTTTTTGGGAAATAGTAAAAAAAATAAACAAATACAACTTTTTTTTCAAAGTTAGTGGTAATCATCATAAACTTAGCCTAAAAAATATCAAAAGATTAAAAAATGAAGGGATTCTATCTTATCAAATGAGTTTAGATGGTCCAGAGCAAATAAATGATAATATCAGAAGCTCAGGTAATTACATTAAGACGTTAAATGCTATTAAAGATTTGATAGAAAATGACATAGAAGTAACTATAAAATCAGTTGTTAGTTCTTATAATATAAAACACATAAAAAAAATGCTATATGAGATTTCTACTATAGAAAATTTTAGAAATATAAAATATAACTTCTGTAGATTTATCCCTAATAAAAATAATGAAAAACACTTTATTGAAAATATAAAACCAAATTTATATAAAAACTTTATTACAGAAATTTTTGAATTATTAAATGATCAAAATAAAATTGAAATATTATTAAGAGAACATTTGATAATTCCTATACTTTTTGAGAAAAATATAATTAGTGAAAATTTTATAGAAAGAATTAATTACATATATAAAAAATATAATCGTACTAATTTTATTGATAGTTGTAGTATGTGGAGAGATTTTTTTGTTATAGATATAAATGGTAATATTCTACCTTGTAAAAAAGTTCCTATTGTATTTGGAAATATAATTAAAGATGATTTTTATTCTATAAAAATTAAAAAAGATCAATTTCTCAATACAGAAGAAAATGAATGTCAAATTTGTAAATATTATTTGTTTTGTAAAGGCTGTCCAGCTGTAAGCTATTCACTAAAAAAAAGTATTTTCAAAAAAGATCCAACCTGTTGGATAGAATTATAAATATATAAATTTTTAATTAGTCTAACTGATAAAATAAATACAAACATACTGAGTATTTTTTCAAGAAGAGATAATTATTTATCTCTTCTTTTTTTAATGTATAATTGAATATAGATCAAATATGGGGGGATATATATGAAAAATTCAGTTGAAATAGGGAAAAAGACTTTTTTAATTTCTGTGCTTATTATTTTTTCGATTATGATTATTTCTGGTGTTTTGACAAAAACTCTACCTTCTGGTGAATATCAGAGAGAGATTGTAAACGGAAGAGACGTTATAATAGAGAACTCATATTCTGAGATAGATAAGCCAGATTACCCAGTATGGAGATGGTTTACAGCGCCAATAGAAGTTTTGTGGAGCTCTGATTCTGCTCTTATTATAACAATCATTGTTTTTATCTTGGTGGTTTCTGGTGCTATTTATGTTTTGAATAAGAACCATGTTATAGAATATATAATCAATAATATAGTTATTCGGTATAAAAAACAAAAATATGTTTTGATGTCTTTGGTTATCTTAGTCTTTATGCTTTTTGGGGCTTTGATGGGCATTTTTGAAGAAATAGTTCCGTTAATTCCCATTATGATCATGTTCTCTGCTTCTTTAGGTTGGGACAAATTAACAGGGCTTGGAATGAGTCTTCTTGCAGCTGGATTTGGTTTTTCTGCTGCTGTTGCTAACCCTTTTAGTCTTGGTGTTGCTCAGAAAATAGCAGATGTTCCTGTTTTTTCTGGGATTGGGTTTAGACTAATTATTTTTGCCACAACATATGCTTTGTTGCTTGGGTTTATGATTTTACATGTGAGGAAAAACCACAGTGAAGCTGTCGTACAAGAAATGGAAACTTCCCACTTTGATAAAAACGTTTCAAAAGCATCTAAAGTATTGGCATCAATAATAATTATACTTTTTGTTTTGATATTGATTTCTGGGTTTACAGGCTTTATGAGTGGACTCATGCTTCCTGTATCTGGAATTTTGTTTTTGATAGCTGGAATTTTGTCAGGGCTTATAATAGAAAAAAATATATTGAAAGTTCTGAAAGATTTTGTGCTTGGGATGAAAGATGTTTTACCAGGTGTTTTACTAATACTTCTTGCAATGTCTGTGAAACATATTATTATGAATGGTAAGATTTTGGATACTATTTTATTTAATGCTGCAGAAGTTATTTCAACATCTGGCCCCGTAGTTGCAGTATTTTTAATTTATTTACTGTTTTTCGTAATGAATTTGTTCATAGGGTCTGCATCGGCAAAGGCCTTTTTAACAATGCCAATTATTGTTCCTCTTGCTGATCTTGTTGGGATAACAAGGCAAACTGCTGTACAAGCTTTTGTTTTTGGAGATGGTTTTAGTAACCTTTTATATCCTACAAACGCTGTATTGCTAATATCTTTGGGAATAGCGGGAGTGAGTTTTGTAAAATGGTTTAAATTTGTATGGAAGATACAAGCAGTGATTTTTTTAGTATCTTTGATTTATTTGTTTATTGCTGTAAAAATAGGTTATGGACCAATATAATTTTGGAGTGATTTATATGTATAATTATTGTTTTGATTATGATAAATGTAGGGATATTTTTTTAGACTTTGAAGATGATTTGAAAGAATACTACTCATCTGTAGAAAAGAGATGTTTCACTGTTAAAGATAATTGCTTTATTGACAGTTTCCTTTGTGAAAACGAAGGTAATAATAAGATTGTTATGATTACTACAGGAGAACACGGTATAGAAGGATACGCAGGCAATGTCTTTTTACAGATGTTTATAAAAGAGTATTTACCTATTTTGAAATATAATGGTATTTCTGTAAACCTTGTACATGCTATAAATCCATGGGGAATGAAACACAAAAGAAGGGTTAATGAAAATAACGTTGATTTAAATAGAAATTTTATATTGGAAAGAAATGACCTTGAGAACAGCTCTTTTTTGGAGATGAAAAAGTATTTTACAAAAAGAAGACCGGCTAGAAAATCGGATTTGAATTTAATAAAAAGTTTTTTGGAACTGGTTCCTTACATGACAAAACTTGGGAATAAAGGGATTACAGAAGCTTTGGCAAAGGGTCAGTTTGTTGAAGACAAGAGTGTTTATTATGGCGGACAAAAAGACGAAAAATCGACAAAGTATATGAAAGAAATATATGACGATATATATAACAATTACGAATTCATTTTACACCTTGATATTCACACTGGAGCGGGGCCAAAAAATAAGATGAGTATTGTTAATTCAGCTTTTTCAAATAAAGAAAGTAGTGCTTGGGAAAAGGATTTTGGCTATTCGCCGGTAGTGAAAACAGATAAAAGTTCTTTTTATGAAATAAAAGGAGATATGATCGATTATATTTATAAAAAATATAAGGGGAAAAATTATTTTTATTCCACATGTTTTGAATATGGGACTTATGGTGAAGGGCTCATAGGCTCTATAAAAACCATAAAATCTCTTGTGGTTGAAAACCAAGAATGGCATTATGGTTCGGCTAATTCAAAGACTAAAGAAAAAGTAGATCAAATGTTTAGAGGACTATTTTATCCAGGTGATGATAGCTGGAAAAAGAGTTTTGAAGAAGATACAAGACAGGGATTAAACGGAGTGTTGAAATATTTTGATTTTTTCAAATAAAATTTAAGTCTCCTCTGAATGTATCAGAGGAGTCCCTGTGAAACAGGGGAGGAGTTTAGGCACTTAATTTTAAAACAATTCCGAAATATAAAAAATAACATAGTTTGAACTATTATAGTTCAAACTATGTTATAATTTTTATAAGGAGGTGAATTTATGAAATTTGTTGGAAGAGAGAGTGAATTGAGTTTTTTAGAAGAACAGTATAATAGAGATAGTTCTATGGTTATTATTTATGGAAGAAGAAGAATTGGTAAAACTACCCTTATTAAAGAATTTATAAAAAATAAAAAAGCTATTTACTTTCTTGCTACCGAAGAATCGATTAATGAGAACAGGAAGAATCTTCAAAATACTATTTTTCAGATTACTAAAAATAACTTTTATTCAGAGAATAATGAAATAAATTGGGAAAATTTGTTTAACTTTGTTAATGGTGAAAAATGGATTTTAGTTATAGATGAATACCAATATTTAACTATGACGGATAAATCTTTTACATCTAAAATTCAAAAAATTTGGGATGAATTTTTGAAGAATAAAAATGTGATGCTTGTTCTCAGTGGGTCGCTTACAAATATGATGTATTCAGAAACTTTGGATTCTTCGAGCCCATTATACGGGAGAAGAACGGGACAAATTAAGTTACAAGAACTATCTTTTGATGATTATAAGCAATTTTTTGATAATAAAAAAATATCGGAAATAATAGATTTTTATTCGGTAACTGGAGGGGTGCCAAAGTATGTTGAATCTTTTGATTTGAGAAAATCCTTACTTCAAAATATAAAGGATAATATCATTAACGTTAATAGTTATTTATATGAAGAACCCATATTTTTATTGAGTAAAGAAGTAAAAGAAATAGGTAGCTTTTTTTCTATTATTAAAAGCATTTCTTTTGGGAATCATAAATTATCTAAAATATCAGCTGATATTGGGATTAAACAATCTTCACTAATATATTATATTAATGTTTTACAAGATTTAGACATTATTGAAAGGCAGGTACCAATAACCGAAAAAAATCCTCAAAAAAGTAAAAGAGGGCTATATTTTATAAAAGATAAATTTATAAATTTTTGGTTTAATTTTGTATATCCATACAGAAATTTTATAGAAATGAACAACAAAACCTTTGTTTTAGAAAAAATAGAAAATAATTTAATAGATAATCACGTAAGTTTTGTTTATGAAGATATTTGTAGAAAAAAAGTTTTGGATTTATCGGCGAACAATTTTTTTAATAAAAATATTATAAAGGTTGGGCGTTTTTGGAACAATAACTTTGAATTAGATATTTTGGGAGTTGATATCAAGCAGAATCCAGTTCTTTTTGGAGAGTGTAAATATCAAAAGAATAAAGTTGGAAAAGAAGTTTTGAATAAATTGAAGTTTAAAGCAGAGAAAATTTCTTCTAAAGAAAAAGTTTATGTTATCTTTTCAAAATCAGGTTTTAGAAAGGATTTATTGGATCTATCGGAAAAAGAAAATAATATATTTTTATTTGATAATAAAATATTATAAAAAATAACATAGTTTAGACTATTATAGTTTAAACTATGTTATTTTTTTGCTATATTGTGAAATAAACTAATTTTCCGTCTTTTACGGAAGCATCTATCTTTTCGTTATCTAACATATAGTTTAAAAAAGAGGTCAACGAACTAAGGTTTACCAAATATCCATTGTATTTTGTTTTTATATCGTGGGTTATATAAAATTTTTGTAGTATTTCTTCTCTTGAAGATGGTTGCCTACAAATTTGAACTATTTCTGATATTATTTTGTTTGTATTTTTCATGTTTTCTTCAACCAATTCACGTATTTCTTCTTTGTTCAATATTTTCGTTCCGTGGCTTATTACAAAATAGTCTGCATCCATTTCTTTGATTTTGTTTAGACTTTCTATTCGTTTTTCTAAATGTAAGTTGTAGGTTAATGTGTGGTTCTCCAATGTGTATTGAGAAAAAATTGCATCTCCAAGAAAAGCGACTCTGTCGGGGGTTATTATTCCTATATCGCCCATTGCGTGCCCGGAGAGGTCTATTATTTCAAATTTTTCGTCGTTTATTTTGTATATTCCAGTTTCTATGGTATGATCTATTTTTGATTTTTTTCTTATTTTTAGTTTTTTGTTGGGATAAGCAGAAGAAGTTATTAGATAATGAATTTCTGGATTTTCCATAAAAACTTTTTCTTTTTTAGATATATATGTTTCTAATCCAGGATATTTTTCTTTGAAATAGTTGTTTCCTCCAGAATGATCTATGTGGGCATGGGTGTTTATTATGTGTTTTGGTTTTAAATGGTTATCAATTAGTACTCTTTCAATTTTTTGTGATTCGTATTTGTTCATTGTTGAATCAATTAATAGGGCATTTTTATTTTCGAAAATATAAACACCTATGTTTGTTGGGGCTTTTATATAATGAGTATTTCCACTTATCTTTTCTAAATTCAATTTTAAGACTCCTTTTTTTGATGCTAATCTATTTATAACAAATATACATAAAAACACAGTGAATTTTCTGAAAATATTTGTTAGCGTATAAAAAAGCCCAGCTAAACGCTGGGCGGGGGTAATTCTTTATTTCAAGTAATCAATAATTTCATCAAAATCTGGTTGTTCTCCCAAATCATAAGTTTTTATCCATTCAACTTTCCCTTCTTCGTCTATTAAAACGTTTGCTCTTGCACTTGTTCCCATGTCATCTAAGAATAGGCCCATATCTTGGGATACTTTTCCGTGTGGCCAGAAATCAGATAAAAGAGGTAATTTTTTAATTCCTATATCTTTTGCCCAAGCAGCTTTTACTGGTTGATGGTCTATACTTAGTCCAAAAGAAACTACTCCTAAATCTTTGAATGTATCATATTTTTGGTCTAATTCTTGCATTTGGTTTTTACAAACTGGAGTATATGCAAATGGATGTAATGATAACAGTACTTTTTTACCTCTGTAGTCAGAAATCTTGTGTAGTTTGTCTTTGTGATCTTTTAATTCAAAATCCGGTATTTTGTCTCCAACTTTTAATGCCATTAAATATCACTCCTTATTTTTTTGAATTTATAAACTCTTCTAATTTTTTCATGTCTCTTTTTCTTTTGAACAAAGGTTCTTTACTGTTTTTGTATATGTTTAATTGGCTCTCAAAAGTTTTTCTTTCGTTTGATTGATAAATTACACCAAGTGGAAATTTATCTTCTTTAAAGGCTAATTTAAGTGCTTCTTCTTTGTTTGAAGGGTCATAATCTTCTGGTAATTGATATGTGTTGTCTCTGAACCATTTAAATGTGTTTACTTTGTTGAAAGTAACACATGGTTGGAAAACGTCTATTAAAGCGTAACCATCGTGTGCAATAGCTTTTTTGATTACTTCAGTAGTTGTTTTTATATCTGTAATTGAAGCCCTCGCAACAAATGTAGCCCCGGCTGCCATCGCTACAGCTATTGGGTTGAATGGTTTTAGAATTACTCCATTTACTTGAACGGGAGTTTTTTGACCTTGTCTTGTGGTAGGTGATGCCTGCCCTTTTGTCAACCCATAAATCATATTGTCGTGAACTATGTTAGTTATATTCACATTTCTTCTGATAGTATGTAAGAAGTGGTTTCCACCTTCACCATACATATCTCCATCGCCACTTTCTGCAACAACTGTTAAATCAGGTCTTGTTGCTTTTATAGCTGTTGCTGCTGGAAGAGCTCTTCCGTGAAGCCCATTGAAGTAATTTGTTTTAAAATAATGCGGTATTTTTGCTGCTTGGCCTATTCCAGATACGAGTACAAAATTTTCAGGAGTTAACTCATCAACTTCTTCTAAAGTTTTTTTCAATAGATTCAATATCCCAAAATTCCCACAACCTGGGCACCAAGCTATATCTAAAGAATCTTCATATTCAAGTGAAAACATATTTTCGCTCATGTCATTTCCCCCTTTTATGATAATTTTTTCAATTCGTCTGTAAGTTCATCTACAGCAAAAGGCATTCCATTGTATTTTAATAGTTTGTGATCAGCTTTAAATCCGGTTTCAAGTTGAACGATTTTTTCGAACTGTCCGGTTGCGTTGTTTTCCATGAATATTAATTCATCGGCTTTATCAAAGTATTCATTTGCTTTTTCACTTATTGGGTAAACTTGCGTAAAGTGAAGTAAAGCTATTGAATCATCTTTTAAATTATCTAAAGCTTCTTTTGCAACATAGTAATTTGAACCCCAAGAAACCAATAGTTTTTTGTAGTTTTCGTTTCCGTATAATTCAGGTTCTAAAGCTTCTTTTTTCAGAGCGTGAAGCTTTTTTAACCTTTTTTCGTTCATTTTATTTCTGATGTCTAAATCTTCAGTGATATGTCCAGCTTCGTCGTGTTCATCCGAATCAACACCAACAATTCCTTCTCCATATCCTGGAATTCCTCTTGGGGAAATACCATCTTCTGTTAAAGAATATCTTTTGTAATCTTTATCTGTTTTTATAAATTGTTTTTCTATTTTTACATCAGATAAATCAAATTCTTCTACATTGTAGTAAGAATCAACAAAGAATTGATCAGTCAATAAAAATACAGGAATTTGATATTTATCTGCTAAATTAAATGCATTTTGAGCTACTGAGAAACCATCTTCGAGTTTTCCCGGAGCAAAAATAGCTCTTGGGAATTCACCGTGTCCAGCATTCATAATTAAATTAAGATCTTCTTGAGCAGTTCTTGTAGGTAGTCCTGTTGCTGGCCCTGGTCTTTGAGCAACGTGAACTACTACAGGAGTTTCAAGCATTGCTGAGAGCGAAATGCCTTCGCCCATTAAAGCAAACCCACCGCCAGAAGTTGTTACCATTGATCTTGCTCCAGCATACCAACCACCAATAGCCTGGTTTATAGCTGCAATTTCATCTTCTGCTTGTTCTACAAGTAGATCGTCAAAAGTTTCAGAAAATCCAGCCATGGCAAGTAAAACTCCCGAGCCAGGTGTCATTGGATATGAGAATATCGAATCACATCCCCCAGCTAAAGAACCAAGAGCGATTGCTTCGCTTCCGTTGAATAACAAATTATTTTCTACTTTTTCATTACTTTTAATTTCAATTTTTATTTCTTTGTTATCATAATATTTTTTGGCTTTTGCAAATCCTTCTTTTGTAGCTTTTATGTTGTTATTTATTATATCTTCGGACTTTTTACCGAAGAATTTTTTCATATGTTTTGGTATATTGTCTTCTTTTATTCCGAATAGCCCTAAAACAAACCCCAGAGCAACTATGTTTGAATAAATCTTCCCACCAATATCTTTTGCAATATCGAATATAGGTACGTCAACAACTTTTCCATTTTCTACATTTAAGGATGATTGTTGACATACAACAATCGTTTCATCCGTCACTCTATCATTTAGGTGTTCTACGGATTTTTTGGTTAAAGGTAGTAAAATATCTATTTTGTGTTTGTGACTTCTTAATGGTTTTGTTCCAACTCTTATTTCAGTAGAGTTACTTCCGCCTCTGACTCTTGACATGTACTCTTTTGTGGCAAATACATTGTATCCCTCGCTTTTTAAAATTCTTGTAAGTAACTTTTCAATAGTTTGTATTCCCTGCCCGGCTTCTCCGGAAAGAACTATGGAGACTTCATCTTTGAAGATTGAGTTCATGTATATCCCTCCCAAATTAGAGTATTGTTAAATTTTGTCTATTATTTTAAAAATACTATTACTATGTAATTATAACATATTTTTGAAATATATTAATTAAAACCGACTAAATTATTCGGGAATAAAATGTTAAATATCAACAAAATAAATTTTTGGTTGACAGTTGTGTTATAATTTATTAGAACACTATAAAATAAAACAGATGGGGGTGTGGGCATGAAACAGAAGTATCCATATATCTTTAAAGCACTTTTAGCAATGGTTTTTGCTATTTTTGCATTTTTAATACCAATTGCAAGTGTAAGACTTGTTTTAGGTCTTATAGCCGTCATAATTCTTTCTTTTAACTTAAGAAAATTTACTGCGTTTTTTATAACTTTTACCATTTTGTTTTTCTTGATACCATCATTGATAGCTATGTTTTTAACCAATTTTCAGCAACCAGCAGAATTTTTAAACAATCTTTTTAGTGGTACAGTTCAGTTTAGTTATAACTCAAGTGAAAGAGGATATGATTATTCTTATGAAGATAATTTGAAAATCATGAGAGCAGAAAAAGAAATCCCTGCTAACAAAGTTTTAGATATAAAAGGAGATAATATAAACATAAATTTCGATAATGAATCAGATGTTATTGAAATTCCTGAAGAATTAAGTTATGAAATTGAGAATGGAATTTTGAAAATTTTTTATGACGGAGATTGGTACAATAGAAGGGCTGATATTTCTATTGGAACTGAAAATACGGAATATGAGAGTATAGATATTCAAAGCGTTGTTTTAGATGTTAGAGGAGATTTGAAAACGAAAAAACTGAAAATAAACTCAAATAATACAAAGATGTATTTAGATCTCATAGCTGATAATTTTGATATAGCTTCTACAACAGCAAAATTAGAAGGAGAATTTATCGTAGATAATTTTATCAGTAGTAATACAACTTCAAATTATAAAATTAATTATGAGGGAAATAATTTTGATATGAATTCAACTAATGCGGAACTAAATGGTATTTTTAGGTCAAGAGCTATAAGTATAGTAGGAGTGGATATTTCAGCATATGTAAGTGTAGAAAAAACAGAATTTATTAGTATCTCTTCCAATATGAGTAACTTAGATATTAAATATTTAGATTTGTGGGAAGGGAGCAGAACTCTTAATATAAACTCTAAAATTGGGAAGGCTAAAGTTGGAGTAAAAGAAAAGATGTTTACAGCTTCTGGTGATTCCACAGAGAATTATGGAGAGTTGATCGTCAATACCGAAGGAAGATATAACGTTGAAAAATATACATTTTTAGGATACTGATGATTATATTATTTAGGGAAGTGGTTTTATGTTAAATAAAGTAGATAAACACTCTGGAATTCCAGCGTATTTACAGATTATGAATCAGGTAAAAAAAGAGATTATCCTTGGGAATTTGAAGAATGGGGATCAATTACCCCCCGTAAGAAAAATGCAGAAAATATTTGGAGTTAATATAAATACAGTTACAAGGGCTTTGGAAAAGCTTTCTTATGAAGGCAAGTTGGAAGCTCAACATGGGGTGGGATATTTTATCACTTCAGAAGAAAATATTGGAGATGAGGTTTTTTCTAATTTAAAGAATTGTATAAAAAAATTAAAAGAAAGTGATCTTGATCTGAAAATGTCATTATTACTCTTTGAGGAGGTTTGGAAAGATGAGTCAAACGATTAAGAAACTTGAAGCTTTTTTTATGAAAGAGTTCACAGAAAAAGCTGGTAGAATAGCAATTTTTTCTTTATTATTTATGATTCCGGAATTTGAAGTTAAAATATTTTTCTTGTTCTTATTTGTGGTGTTTGGATTGGCCTCAGATATAAACAATAAAAGATTTTCAACATTAATTTCATTACCATTTTCATATAAAGATGTTTATTTGATGTCGTATACATTTATAGTGACTGTGGTTGCTTTGACCTCCTTAGCAGGTTCAGCCATATTTTCAGGAAGTATAGAGAATGGAATAGCTAATCTTATCAGTTCTTTGATATTTGTTACTGCCTATTACGGCGTTAGTATTTTGAGTGTTTCTTTTGGTATGGATAACTTTGGTGTACCTTTTTTAGTTTTGATTGTTGATTCCATAGTTTCCAATATTGGAATAAGTAATATAAATCCATTTTATGCTTTTAGTCCTACAACACAGGGTATTACATGGCTTGCTGCTATAATCGCCGTTTTAATATTTCTAACAGGGCTTTATGTTTTTGACAAGAAGGGGGTTCAAAAATGATTGTAGATATAAGAAATATGAGTAAGAGTTTTGGATCCAAATCTGTTTTAAATAACATATCTATAAGTGTAAAAGAAGGTGAAATTTTCTCTCTTATAGGTCCTAACGGTGCGGGAAAAACTACAACAATGAGGTGTATTTATGGTGATCTAAGGCCAGATGAAGGAGAAATAGATGTTTTTGGGGAAAAATTTACACAAAAACAAAAAACAAAGATCGCTGTAATGTCTGAAGATAGGTTGACTTTTGGAAGGTTTAACGGAGAAGATTATATGAAGATGTGGGCTATGATCTATCCGAATTTTAGTAGAGAAACTTTTTCAGATTTTGCCATTCATTACAAATTTGATTTGAAGCAGAAAATAGATACTTACTCAATGGGTATGAAAACTTTGTTTCACATTGCTTTGACAGTATCTTCTGGAGCTGATTTGTTGATTTTAGACGAACCAACACAAAATCTTGATCCAGTTATAAGGCATGAGGTTTTGGAAATGCTGAAAGACTTCGCTAATCAAGAGAAAAAAACTGTTATAATTTCTTCTCACGAGATATACGAGCTCGAAGAAATTTCAACATCTTTTGGAATTATTAAAGAAGGAAAGTTGCTATATACAGATACTATAGATGATGCTAAAGATAAACATAGAATTATAAATCAAGGAGAAACCATTCCAGAAGGTGAAGTAATTGCCAATATAGATGATGAAGTGTTGATCAAAACACAAGAAGAGGTTGGAAGATACCCAACTTTTAGAGAAATTTCTTTGGCATACCTGAGAGAAAATAAGGTTTTTAAGCCATTTAATAAAAAATAAAAAACGGGCCTAAGCCCGTTTTTTACTATTCAAAATCAACATTATCTACGTACCAATCTATATTATAAAGGTTTTCATCACTGATTTGAGTGTTTCTTTCTATCCTCAACATACCCTTGTTATCTTTTATAGGCCCTGTGAAAGGATGATAGAGTTCTTCAACGATCGATTTTTTAATTGATTCTATCATTGTTTTTGTTTGTGGGTTTACGTCTTTTCCCATTTCTGCAATATCCACGATCCCTGATTTCATGCCTCCCCAGAATTTTTCTATTTCGTTTGATCCACCGAATAGATCAAAGAAAGAGAAGTTGGAACCTTGTAATACGTCATCTATTATTCTTGAGTAATATTTGCCCCAATTCCATACTACAGATGTCAAAACTTTGTCATAAGTGCCGCTCATATCGTAGTGATATCCTATAGAATATAAATTGTTTTCAGCAGCTACTTTTATGACTTCACATGAATCCTGATGATGAGTTAATACATCAGCATTTTTTTGATTTATCAAGTATTCGGCAGATTTTCTTTCGTATTCTCTGTTGTTCCAGGTATTTGTCCACGATATTTCCACGTGAGCATCTGTATTTACCGATTTCGCGCCAAGTGCAAAAGCGTCTATACCCATTACAACTTCTGGAATCCCAAAAGGAGCTACATAACCAATGACGTTTGTTTTTGTTTTAATTCCTGCTAAAATACCTGCTAAGTATCTTGGTTCATATAGTCTACCAAAATAAGAATTAATGTTTTCTTTTGTGTTGTATCCAGAAAAGTGTACAAATTTAACATTTTGGAATTTATTCTTTTTATTCTCTCCTAAAAAATCGAAACTCGTTGTAAATACTATCTTATAGTCTTCTTTACCCAATTGTTGCATTATTTTGTCGTATTCTTCTTTTGAGTTTACATCTTGAAAGTACTTTGTCTCGATATCATTATGAAATTCTTCTTGAACATATCTTCTTCCCAACTCATGTGAGTAAGTCCATGCAGAGTCTTTTATTTTAGTGTTATATATAAAAGCAACTTTCAATTTTTTCCCAGATGGAACAAATATTTTTGAAATATCCCAAATAGATCCACTTTCAGGAGATCTTTCGTCTTCTATTTCTTTTAGTATTACTTTGACCTTGTTTTTCAGCTCTTTGTCTGATGGAGGTAATGTTTTGCCAAACTTTTTCAAATATCTTAAGAAGGCATCAGCTGGAGTTATATCGAGTTTTTCACCGTTAAGGTTGTCAAAGTGTTTTTTAAAAGGGAGAAAATACTCGTTTATGAAATCTTTGTACTTGTTATCTATTAATTCATCGTGTACTTTATGATTTTTTATTATATCGTAGAATTCTTTGAACCTACCCTCTTCTGTAAACCATATCTCAACTAAACCAGTCTTTTTATTGAAATCCAAAAATTCATAATAAAGTCTTATTTCTTTGTTGTTTTCATCCCATTTAGGAATAAGTCTGGTTACTTTGGCACTTATAGAGTAGGCTCCTAAATATTTTAATACGGAAACACGTTTATTTCCTTCAACAACATAGTACCAATTTAAATATTCATATACTTCTATTGGTTCTCTTATTCCCTCATCGTACTGGATTTTTAATAAGTTTATCCATTTTTGAGAAAATTCAGTATTTTCATCAAATAATGGTTTGAAAGTCCTCGAAAAAGATAAAGCTCTGGAATGATAATAAGTTCCCTGGATTTTTTCCAAAGGTAGTTGAATTAAGCCAATTTCTTCTTCTTTAACTATTTCCACATTTTCTATTATATCTTCTAAAGCAGGCAGATAGCTTTCTTTCCCGGTTGATGCATTTAACATAAACTCTCTTCGACCAGCTCTTCTTGCTTTTGCGTATTCTTCAGATAATTTGGTGAAATTGTTCCCTTTGTACATTTTTATCCCCTCACTTAAAAATTACAGTAGTTGTTTTTATCTCTTTTATGTTCTTTATCGAAACCACTTTTTTATTGATTTCATCATATTTTATGAATTTAACAGGTTCAGAATTGATCAAATAAGTTTCTTTTCCTTCTTTTTTTAATAAAAAATCGAATTGTTGAAAAGCGTAGTTTCTATGTAAATGGCCGTATAACCACAATTTTGGTGAATATTTATTGAAAATTTCAGTTAATTTTTCCGAAGGTTGATGGTATCTGTCATATTTTTCGAGAGTATTTTTAATCAGGGGTGGAGTGTGAGATACCATGATGTCTAAGCTATTTTGCCGTTTTAGCAGCATTTTTATGCTCAAATCTCTTTTCAGTTTAGTTACATCTTTTTCTGAAAAGTGGAATGGCGGCTTCCCATATGATAAAGCTCCAGAAAAACCAGCTATACATACATCTTTTTTTATATATTTTTTTACATTAATAATTCCATGATTTAATACAAAAAAACCTTTGTATATTTTGGAAAATTTTTCGTTTTCATCTATATAGGGGTTTTTAAAATATTTTTCATCGTGATTACCATGGATTATGATGTTGAATCTGGCCTTAAACTCATTAGCCATATAATCCATATAACCAGGTGAAAGATCACCACAACCTATTAGTAAATCATAAGTTTTCTTGTCTTTATTTTTTATAGCTTTTTCATCATCAGAAACAGCAACTATATCTATCATGATTTTACCTTCTTTTAATAGGATTGGTTATTTAAATTATATCATGAAAAAACCTCTCGAATAATATCGAGAGGTCGTTTAAAATATATTTTTTAGTTATTATTTATTAAACCAAGCGCTTCTAAAAATCTTTCTGAGACTATTTCCGGTTCAAGTCCTTCTACATCTACAAGATAATTCAAACGAATAATTATATTTTCGTTCAAATATAGAGTCAAAGGATTCAAAATTTCCTTTATTTCAGGATATTCTTCTAATGTTTCTTCTCTTACCAAAGCAGCTGGGTAATATAATGGGAAGAAATTTTTGTCGTCTTCTAAGACTTTTAAATCATGCTTTAGAATTAAGGCATCTGTTGAATAAACCATGGCAACATCTATATTTCCATTTTCCAATGCTGTATAGGTTAATCCAGCTTCCATAGTTTTTACATTATTTTTATCTACATTCATATCATATGTATCTATTACTGCAAATATTCCATCACTTCTTTTGTAGTATTCAGGATTTACGCCAAAAATAACTTTGTTTCCATTGTTTATGTAATCTGATAAATCTGATAAAGAATTAATATTGTTTTCTTGTGCGAATTCGTTTCTAACTGCTAAACCATAAGTGTTGTTAAAATGGATCATATCTAGCCAAACTATGCCGTATTCTTCTTGGTCAATTTTTTTTACCTTGTTGAATAATTCAACTGGGTCATATATTTGTGTATCTTTTTTAAAATAAGCTGCCCAGGCTGTTCCTGTGTATTCTGGATAAATATCTATTTGACCAGTTTCCATACCTTTTCTAATAGGCAAAGAAGATAGTCCGAATCTTTTTTGAACATCAAAACCGTTATCTTCTAAAAGGTCAACGATCATATTAGAGACTATATAGCCTTCTGTGAACATTTTTGAGCCTACAACTACGCTTTTAGAAAAAGCAAAAGAACTCATGATTACCAAAACCAAAATTATTGCTATTAAAGTTTTTTTCATTTTTATCCCTCCCAATTATGATTTTATTTGTCGGTTTAATTACATATATATAATATCATAAAAATAAAATAATTTCTAAAATTAACAAAAAAGAAAAGAAGATCTATTCTTCTATTTTGTTTAGAAATAGAAGATAAACTGAAAAGATGACACTCCAGATGATTAAACTGAAAAAAGTTAGATTTTCTAACATTGGAAGTTTTGTAAAAACTTCAGTCACTGCTATTGTTCCTGTTATTAGTGCTGTAGAGATCACCTCAATAGTTCTATTTTGAAGTAATAAATATAATAAACTTAGAAATATTATGCATCCCATAATTATAGACAAAAATGGCGTTATTAACATTCCTATAGGAGCTAATTGTTCAAAATATATTATTGAAAAGGGCATTATACCGATGAATGAAGCTAAAGGGATCAATACAACTTTTAATTTTTCACTTTTTATCGTTTCGTTGGTTATTAATATCATGAAAGCTGCTGAATAGCTCATTTGAAAACCTACGTTATATATTGAAGAAGGGAGTATTATTAGATTTACAAATCCAATCAAGCCAAGAATGTTGATAGAATAAACATTTATTCCAAGACTTTTGAATAATATTATCCCAACAATTAAACTCACTGCTCTAACAGAACTTGGGCTAAATCCAGTTAATGCAAGATAAGAAACCATTATTAAAGATATTAGGATATTTTTTATTTTGTAATTGAATGGGAATAACAAGTATTTTAAAATCCCAAATATTATAAAAACATGAAATCCAGAAACAGCAAACAGGTGTAACGTTCCCGTTTTTTTAAATGTTTCTTTGTTGGTCAGTCCTCCCATGATTGAACTCATCATTATATCTCTAACCGTATAATCTTCTATGTTTTGATATCTAATTATCGCTTTATCTTTTATTTGCAAAAAAGAGTTATTATCTGACATGGCTACATATTCAGCTTTCAAATAGTTGTTGTTTAAGTAACCATTTATATATACATTATTCCCATTTTTTATTGTTTCAACACTGAATTTATTGTAGTTAAAACTGTATATTTCCCTATGACTCTCCCATCTATCGTTAATATAAATCTTTTCTGATAATACCTTGTAATTACTGTATTTTTTATCTATTATTTTTCCTAAAATGGCAACATCGCCCTGAAAAACAGTATAATTCATCGTTATTAAAGGTATTATTGCCAATAAAAGATAAACAGTTTTCTTTTTGAAAAAAAACATAAAAATAGTAAAAATAATGACCGCAGTGAGAATTCCTGCGGTCAGATTTATTTTGGATATTGTTATCAATAATATACTTGTCAAAAAGATGTATAAAAAAAGTGGTTCTTTTTTATGCATTAAGCACTCCAAGAGCTAAAGAAGCCATTTTTGATTGTGCATCATTTGCCCTGGAAACTACTACTATTGGAGCAGAACAGCCTAAAATAAGACCTGCGATTTTTCCTCCAGCCAAATAAACAGCTGATTTTCCAAGGAAATTACCAGAATGAATGTCAGGTACTAAAAGAATATCTGCCTGTCCAGCTACTTCTCCAGTAACTTTTTTGATTTTTGCAGCGGTCATATCAAGAGCGTTATCTATACCAAGAGGCCCGTCTACAATACAGTCTTTTATTTGCCCTCTTCTGTTCATTTGAGTTAAAATAGCCGCATCTTTAGTTTCTGGCATATCTGGATTAACAACTTCAACAGCTGCTATAACCCCTACTTTTGGGGTTTCTATACCAAGTGATTTTGCCAGTTTAACTGCGTTGTTTATGATAGACACTTTTTGATTTAAATCTGGTCTAATTATCATTCCACCATCGGTTACAAATATCAATTTATCCAAATATGGAGTATCTAAAACCGCACAATGGGAAAGCACATTTCCAGTTCTTAATCCCCAATCTTTGTTCAAAGCAGCTTTTAATAATATAGAAGTTTTAATATTTCCTTTCATAACAACGTCTGCAGCACCAGAACTAACAAGCCTTATACCTTTTTCAGCAGTATCTTGTGAATTTTCAGCGTGAACGATATCAAAAGTTTTCCCAATTTTTTTCAAATTTTCTTGGATTATTTCTTTGTCTCCAACCAATACTGGATCAGCAAAGCCTTCATCATGAGCAGCCGAAACTGCGTTTAAAGCTTCAGTATCTTCAGCTCCAACCACTACAACTCTTTTCATCTCATAATCTTTCGCCTTTTTGATTAAATCATCCAAATTTCTCATATTAAAACCTCCCGCATATATATTTTTTATCCTCTATAATTTAAAGCTTCTGTTATATGTTTTATTTTCACTTTTTCGGAACTATCCAAATCTGCTATGGTTCTGGAAACTTTTAAAACTCTGTTTACAGATCTTGCGGTTAATTTTAAATTGTTTGATGCTTTTTTTATGAAATCTTCTGTAGATTCTTCTAAATTCAGGTGGTTTTTAAGCTCTCTGTTGTTTAACTTTCCGTTTAGTTTACCCTGTCTTTTTATTTGTATGTTTGCCGCTTTAGTAACTCTATTTCTTATAGATTCAGAACTTTCTCCATCATCTTTTGACATTAGTTCGTCTATCTTTACTCTTGGAACATTTATTCTTATATCAAATCTGTCCAGTATAGGACCGGATATTTTTTTATTGTAGTTGTTTATTTGGTTCATAGAACAAACACATTCTTTTTCTTTATCTCCATAATAACCACAAGGGCACGGATTTTTCGAAGCAACTAACATAAACTTTGCTGGATAATTTGCAACTGCTTTGGCCCTTGTTATTGTAACTTCTCCATCTTCCATGGGCTGCCTTAATGCTTCTATTACATCTGATTTGTATTCAGGGAACTCATCCATGAATAAAACACCGTTATGGGATAAAGAAATTTCCCCTGGTTTAGGATCACTTCCACCACCGATTATAGAAACACTTGATGCTGTATGGTGTGGAGCTCTAAAAGGCCTTTTAGTTACTATTTTATTTATATAACCAGAAACAGAATACAATTTGGTAGATTCTATTATCTCATCTTCTGTCATTTCTGGTAGGATTGTTGGTATTCTTCTTGCGATCATTGTTTTTCCAGAACCTGGAGAACCATTCATTATTATATTGTGAAAACCACTTGCTGCAATTTCAACAGCTCTCTTTGTCATTAACTGGCCTTTTATTTCTGCAAAGTCAATTTCGAACTCTTTATCAATTTGTTTTTTGTTCACGGGGACAAATTTATCTAATTCTCCTTCTGATATTTTCACGATGTCTTTTATGTTGTCTATCACCAGAACATCTGATTTATTTATAAAAAGAGTTTCTTCTTGATTTTCTCTGGGGATTATGAATTTAGCTTCAGGGTTGATTTTTTTTATACTCATTAGAAAAAGGGTTATTCCTTTTACCGGTCGTATTTCTCCATTCAGCCCTAATTCTCCAAAATAATAATAATTTTCATCGAGTTTTTTTATCTGTGAAGCAGCTTCTAAAAGTGCGACTGCTGTAGGTAGATCAAAATGCGTTCCTTCTTTTTTCAAAGAACTTGGGGATAAATTGGCTACGATTGATCCGTGAGGTAAACTGAATCCAGTGTTTCTTAAAGCACTCATTACTCTTTTTTCACTTTCAAGGATAGAAGTCGTAGGAAGGCCAACGATTTTAAAAGTTTGATAAGATGATCTTGAATTTATGTCCATTTCAACTATTACTTCTTTAACGTTATAACCAGAAATAGATCCGGTTTGGATCTTAGAATATTTCACCTACTTCATTTCCCCTTTTTTTCTTTGTCAATGACAAATTTTTATAAAATGTTTCGCATTTTGGTTGCTTTTTAGAAACCACTTTGTTCCTGTTGTTTGTTGATATTTGTTTGTTGTTAGAAAAAAGCTGCTTTTTCGCTGTTTAGCAGTTTGGTAGATTTGTAGAAATAAAAACCAATACGCTAATTTTCTTAAAACAAAAATTTCCAATTTTTATTTAGTGTAATTTTTCTTTAGCAATAAACTGAGTATTATTATGAATGAAAATGTTAAATAAGGAATTGAAAATGATAGCATCATGTTAAAATCTGCTATAACTCCCATTGATGTAGAAATGATCATAGCCCCTAAACCAGTGGATGCAAAGGATAAACCGTTGAACATTCCAACTTCTCTCGAAGGGAGTTTTTGGTTTGCATATTTTTGTATAGATGGAAATACTGGGCCAAAAGCCAGTCCTACTATTATAAAGAAGTATGGGAGTTTGAATATCAAAATTAGTCCTAAAGAAATAAAGAATAGGACTGATGAAAATATTATTGTATTTAGTTCTGTGAACTTTCTGTTCAACCAATCTGTTAAGAATCTTCCAGCAGTGAAAGTTATCCAGAAATAACTTATCATCAAAGATGAAAATTCTTTTGTGTAATCAAACATTTCAACAAATAAATTTCCCGCCCATGTTATTACACTTATCTCTGTACCGGAGTAAAATAAAAAAATCAATAAAGAAAAGATTATCAATCTTTTCTTTATTATATTTAGAGCTTCTAAAAATTTTATCGCTTCATATTTTATGTTGGTCATCATTTTTGACGTATTTAAGTAAATTAATAATAAAATAAATAGAAATAAGTATATCAAGTAAATAGATCTAAAGTTCAAATTTTGAGATAAAAAATAGGTAGTTATCATTGGAGCAATAATTCCTCCTACTCCAAAAAAGGCGTTCAACATTCCAAAGTTTTGATATTTTTTATCTAAATGAGAAATTGTTGTTGAAAGACTTGTAAAAGCAGCACCAGTTGAAGCTCCTATAAAAAAAACACTTATTAACAAAATAATGAAATTCTCAGAAAAAACAAATGCAGTACTACCAACTAAGGCCATTAAATATGATATAGATAAATAATTTTTAATTCCTATTTGGGCAATAAAAAAACTACCTACTATGTTGGCAGTCATAACTCCGATGGTGTTTATCAATGGAATAATTGAAGATTTTGCAACACTTATTCCAAATCCTTCTTGTATGGAAGTCATCAATGGTGCTATTGTATTAGCAGATAATGAGAAAACAACCATAGACATGAAAACAAATATTCTTACTTGGTTTTGTTTCATATTTTTCACCTCTTATTTTACTTTGACTAAAAGAACACAGTGAGCTTCTATGCCCTTATCTTTTCCTGCGATACCTAAAGTATTGCCGCTTTTTCCTTTTATGTTTATATATTTTGAATCCATATTCATCGTTGTTGATAATTTTTGTTTAATCTGTTCTTTCAAAGGAAATATCCTTACAGAGCTTGAAAGAACAGTTGCGTCAATATTGTTTATTTTAAATTCTTCTCTTTCATTCAAGATTTTCATTATGTTTTTTAATAGTTCTATAGAATCAGAGTCTTTAAATGTGTCTGTTTCAGGGAAAAACTCGCCAATTGATCCATAACCAAAAGCACCTATTAAAGCATCTATTATTGCGTGAGTTAACACGTCAGCATCCGAATGCCCTGATAACCCAAGGCCATTCGGATGTTTTGTTTGTATTCCACCAATTATTAATTTTTTATTTTTTTCAAAAGGATGTACATCATAACCATATCCTATTCTTATCATCAGGCCCACCTTGTAGGCATTACTATGTACATATAAGAATTGTCTTCTATTGGTTTTATAACAGTTGGATTTATTTCTCCAGATATGTTAAACTCAAATTCAGTAGTCTCAACTTTTTCAATAGCTTCTCGCAAGAATTTAGGTGAATAAGCTATAACAATATCTTCTCCATCTTTTTCAATATCTATAATTTCTTTGGCTTCTCCAACATCTGGTGAGTTCGCTTTTAATGTTATGTTTGTTTCTTCGATTTCAAGTTTCACTTGTTCACTCTTTCCTGCTGCTATAGAAACTCTTTTTAAAGAATCTAAGAATTCTTTAGAGTTGGAAACTATTTTTGTTTTAAAAGCTTGTGGGATTATTTCTGTGTAATTAGGATATTTTGCATCTACAACATTTAATATTAACTGTATATTTTCTTCTTCAAATGTGAACAATGACCTTGAACCATCGAAGTTTAACGTAAAAGTTTCTGCTTTTGAGCTTGCAAGAACCATTTTAAGTTCTTCCATACTTTTTAAAGATAAAAGAAATGACGAAGGTAGGTCTTCATCATCGATTTTTGTTTCGGATAATGCCAATCTATAACTATCTGATGCGATTAAAGTTAAATAACCACCATCTCTGAAATCCCAGTATAGACCATTGAGGTTTTTTGAAAGTGGATCATTATCTTTAAGAGCACAGAAAATAACTTTTTCAATCATTTTCAAGGTTTCTTCTCTATTTAAATTGATTGAGTTTCCAGAAACGGCTGGTATTACATTAGGAAATTCGCCGGCATCCATTGTAGGTATTTTGAAACTGGAATTTCCAGATTCTAATTGTAAAGTCCCGTCATATATTATTCTTACCGGGCCGTCTGGTAAAGTCCTTACTATATCTGAAAAAACTTTCTGATCAACTACAAAAGAAAATTCTTCTTCGGTATATGCTATATCTTCTTTTTTGTGAAACCCAGTTTGTAAATCTGTTGCGTATATGTTTAATTCATTTTCTTTAATCTCTAATAAAATTCCAGACAGTATTGGGTTTGTTGTTTTTCTTGCTACAGCATTTGAAGCTAACTCTACATTTGTTAATAATTTTTTCTTTTCTATTTTGAATTCCATTCTTATCCCTCCCAAATTCTTTTTTTAACTTATATTTATATTTTACATTAAAACGTAATAAAAAACAATAAGATTATATGCTTATGTATTATCTATGGTATAATATTATAGAAAAAGCAAGGAGTTATAAATATGAAAAAGTTTCTGTTTATTCTTATTGTTTTGCTTTTGAGTTCACTGTTTTTTACAAATGATATTTTTATATCTTCTTATTTTACTTCAAATATAACAGGACTTGAATTTAGTCCTGATAGTTCTATTGCTATTTTGAATAACAAAAATGATATTAGGATTTTTGATTCAAAAACATTTGAAATGCAAAAACATTTTAAAACTGAAAATAACAACGTTGTATCAGTTTGGTCTCCCGACAGAAAGTTTTTTATAACGGGAGATTCTGAAGGTAAAATAGAAGTTTTTAATTTGGAGAATGATATTTTTAGTTTTGATGTAAATTATGCTGATGAAAGTATAGTTGACGTAGATGTTTTTGAGAATTTAGTTGCTTTTGTTTCTTTAAACAGAGATGTATATATCTATAACCTTACAAAGAGAAAATTGAATTTCAAATATTCATTAGAAAATCTACCAACAGCTTTACATTTTGAAAATGATTATTTGTATGTGGGGGATAATAAAGGCAATTTAATAACCATAAATCATACAAATTACGATGTTTATAAAAATTCACCAAGTACAACACCAGTAAAAGATATCTTGAAGATCGAAAATGAATTATTTGTTTTTACTTTAGATGGGAAAATTTCAGTATTTAATGGAACAAGGCTTATAAATACCATATTAACTGGTAATTCAATTAACAAGGTAATTAAATCTCCAGATAATGACTATTTCGCAATTCTTTTTTCAAATAATGATTTAGTAGTGTATAATGTTTCAACAATGTTCAAGTCGTTAGAGTTAACAGAAACGAGTTTTAAAATTGTTGATATAGTTTGGACTAATGATTGGGGAAAAATGTTTGTTACCGATGGGACAGACATATATACTATTAGTATAACTAACGGTATTTTCAGAAAAGTATTCGAAAATAAAGGCAGCATACCTAAGAAGGTGTTCTGGAGAGAAGATAAAATAATATATTCAGATAGTTCTTCCAATATAGGAATTATAAATGCATCTACAGGTAGAATTGAAAAAATTTACAACATAAACTACAAATTCAACGATTTTTATTTAGATTATGATAATATTTTATATACCGTAGATAGCAATGGCATGTTGAAAGTCTTTGACCTTGAAAACAATAATTTGGTTTTATCAAAAAATATATCTGGATCTTCACTAACAAATATAGACGTATCAAAAAATGAAAAGTATATAGCTGTAGGGGGCTGGGATAACAACGTTTACCTTTTACAAAAAGATAATTTGAATATTTTAAAAACTTTTTCAGACGCCCATAGAAATTGGATAAAATCAATAGAGTTCAATGAATTTTCTACAATGTTAGCCGTAAGTGGGCTGGACAAAAATGTTTCTGTCACAAATCTCAACAATTTAGAGCAATTGAATGTTTTGAATAATTTTAACTATAATATATGGTCGATTGATTGGTCAAAAAGGTCTAATAACATAGTAACAGGTGGTTTTGAAGGTGTTTTAGAGATTTGGGATTCTGTCTTTAATTCAATAGTGGTTAGGTCTAATATATCTACTGCACCCATTAACGTAGTTAGGTGGAGCCCTGACGATTCGATTGTTTTATCTGGTACAAATGATGGAACCATATATTCTTGGGAATCTGAAGATTTAAGCCTTAATAGCAGTTTAAAAAGATCCGACAATGAGATAATAGATATAGCTTGGAATGATAATAGTAGATTTTTTACCTCGATAGATGATTCCAATTTTATTAGAATTTGGGATTTACAAGAGGGAAAAGTGTTGTCTTCTTTTATGATTTTTTCTGATGGAAGATATTTGTCTTTTAAAGATAATGGTGATTATATAACGAACATTCCAGATAATGAAACTGAAAAATATTATATAAGAAAATCCCCCTTGAGTTTATTTGAAACTTTGAACTATAAAAAAGTGGATAGATTGACTTTACAAGAGAACAATCCGCCTGTAATAAATTCTGTAAATAAATTTATTTACGATAAGAACAACAAGGGTATTAATATTAACGTTACAGACAACAAGGAGATCATGAATGTCAGGATAAATAATGAGATCTATAACATTAATGAAAATTTTGTGAATATTAATTACAATATAGATATAGAAAAACTTGAGGATAATTCTATTACCATAGTTGCTATAGATGACGCAGGAAATTCAGTTAAAAAAGATATTGAAATTAGCTTTGAAAATATTATTTTGACTGTGATATCAAATCAAGCGCCTATTAGAGATGAAAAGGGTAAGCTGTTGGGAGTTATTTCAAGAGGGATAAAAGTACAATTAATTGGGGTAAAGGGAGATTCTTACCATATAAAATATAAAGATAAAACAGGATATATACAAAAACCATTTTTATATAACGCAGAATAAAAAAATAGAAGACTTAATCAGTCTTCTATTTTTTAAAAATTTAAATTGTGGGGTATTTAATATTAATTGAGTTAATTTTGAATATAACTTTTTTTGCATAGTATTCGTTGCCACCGCCGTTGTACCAGCCAATAGCAGTAAAGAGATCACCTTCATGTATTTCCATCAAATAATTGAGATATGCCGTTCCAACTAAAATATTATACATGGGGTCAGTTAATAATCTTTTTTCAATCCAATCAGTACTCTTTTCGGTGTAACCTAATTTTTCAAAAATTTCAGGGTATTTGTCAATCATGTATTTAGCTGTTGTAGGTTTTAACTGCATGTACCCAACTTCCCCGTAACTTCCTATAAGATTTCTAAAGTTTGTTTCTGTGTCTATTATTGCAGCTATCAGCAAAGGCGAAATTTCAAATTGCTTAGAAGCTTCAATGATTCCATTTACTATTTGCTGCTTTCTTTCGTTTGACATGGGCTTACCTGCTGCCAAGTAGTATTGTTGTTCAACAAAATCCATTAAAAATGTTTTGTATTTTAAATCAATTTTTGAGTCGTTTTCATCTATTAGCGTAAGTGGGTTTAACGATAATACCATTGAACTAACAATAATACTCAGAGCGATAATTATGAATTTTTTCAAAATATCACCTCACTCTTTAAGTATCAAAGTAGTAAAACCATTTATTTCAATTAAGTCAGATTTTTCTCTATATATACCATAGCATTTAATTATTTTATTTTTATTAACATTCAATAAAGATTTGGAAGATTTAAAATTATAAATGGCAATAATCGAGTGAGAATCCTTATTAATCTTTATTTTGACTATGCTCTCGTTTTGGCTGATAATAGATATGCTCGCATCATCAATCCAATTGTTTTCTTTTCTAAAACTTATTAATGATTTAATGTGGTTAAACATAGAGTTGGAGTCGTTTTTTTGATGTTCATAAGAAACTTTGCTGTATGGTGGATTGAATTTATAGCCTTTCCATTCAGTTTGCCCCGGGCCAAACCCTATTTCATACCATTGGAATGGCTCTTGACTATCTTCTGTATAGTTAACACTAACCAGTTCTCCCCTTAACCCCAACTCTTCACCATAAAATATAAAAGGTTTTCCAGGTAGAGTGAATAATATAGAATATGCGAATTTGGTTTTGTCTTCATTTTCTTCGTATTCGCTTATAAGTCTTTGCATGTCATGGTTGGTCAAGAAGTTCCCCGATTTAGTTTCAACATCATTTTCTTTGTCTATATATTTTGAAAAATTGTTTTTTAAAGATTTAACAAATTTCTTCGTGTCTTCTTTTTTAATGCTGTCTTTCATATCTCCAGATAGTGGGAAGTTAAACCCTATATCGAAAACACCTTCATATTTTTCAACAATTTTTTGGTCATCCCATACTTCGCTGACTATTATTGCATCTTCTTTAACGGAATAAACATAATCAAGCATTTCTTTCCAAAAATTAATGTTTTTATCATGTTGGTATTTGAAAACCATTTTTTTTGCATCATAATCAAAAATATGTTTTGCTGCATCCAATCTAAATCCATCAAATCCAGCATCTAACCAAAATTTAAAAACTTTTTTCATTTCTTCCCATAATTCTTTGTTTTCAAAATTCAAATCAGGGCTACCAGGTCCAAATAAACCATAAAAATATTTGTCTCCAATTTCATGCCAAATGTAATCGTCACCCCAGTGCCTTTTTTCAGAAAGATTTGTTTTTTCATTAGCCCATGTAAACCAATTTTTATAAGGCTCTTTATCTTCTAAGGCTTTTTGAAACCATTCAGAGTTTACAGCCACATGATTAATTGGTAAATCCAATACGAATTTCAATCCCATTTCATGGCCTTTTCTCAATGCAGATTTCAAATCTTTTAGTTCCCCGTATACGGGATTAGTTTCATAAAAGCTTGAAATAGTATAGCCGTGAAAAGCTGGAGATTTCATGATAGGTAATAACCAAATGGTGTCAACACCAAGCTCTTTAAAATAATCCAACTTTTCTTCTAAACCTTTAAAATCCCCAATTCCATCTCCATTGCTATCATAAAAAGACCTAAGAAATAATTCATAAAATATCATTATTAATATCCTCCTTTACTGGTATAATAAACTTAAGGTGGTGAAACCATAAATGAAAAATGTAAACACAAAAAAGAATTTTTTCAGAATATTTTTGACCTTCAATATAATGGTAACTATAATAATAGCTATTATAATTATAACCTTTTTCTATTTTTTTCGAAGTAGCGTTGATATTTTTGATATAAATAACTATTCTAAACTTATAATATCAAATATATCTTTAAAATTAGATTCGATTATGAAAAATTATGTTAACACTTCTATATTCAAGGGGATCCCTTATGGCCCTATAATAAAAATGGAGGGTAATCATATAGAGAACAAAACAAAAATACAAGGATTATTTTATGACATTAAAGCTCAAGAAGATACTATAACTGTAAATTATATTTACGAAGGTGTTCATTACACTCTCATTTTTGATAAGAAAAAATTGGTCGAGATTCTCTTAGAACAATATAATATAGATGAAGAATTTTTCTTTACAAATCAAAAAGGTAAATTCTTAGCCGGTAGTAGCTCTCTTTTTGAAGAGGTAAATCACGAAAGATTATCTATAAGAAATGAATTGGATCAATTTAAAAATAAGTATTTGTATTTCTATGAGTTCGATGAATATGGAATAAGTTTTTTTATGAAAAATTCCACAGTTTTTCAAAGGCTTATAATGAACAACATTCATATATTTATTATATTATTTTTAGGGATTATAATACTGTCCATTCCTATGAGTTTAATGCTTTCATCTTATTTTAGGAAAAAGCTTTCAAAAAGTTCTGTTTCTTTGATTAAGGGAATAGCAGATGATGATCTGGATCAAGTAGAAGAAAGTGATATTGAGGAATATAGATATTACATTAGAGAAATTAAGGATATTATAAAAAGAAAGATAGAAAATCAAGAAAGTTTGGAACAATCGCTTGGAGAAATGGGGTATCTATACGAAATAGCTTTAAGGCATAATTCTGTATTAGTGGAAATAATTGGTCTAATAAAAGAAATGCTGAAATACGATTTCGATGAAACCAAATTGAACAAAAAATTAAAATCTTTAGAAAGAAATAAAATAATAGAAAAAATTGATAGCGAATTCTATGTTGTTTTGAAGAAAGATTTACTTGAAATAAACAATTATATAAAGAAATTTAAAAGTAATAAAGAATAATTATTAATATAAATTTATTGTTTTTTTGATATAATATTAATATTCAAATAAAAAATAAGGGGGTGTTTGAGGTGAAAAAAATAGTATTTTTTGCCTTAACGGTGATATTTTTAATTGCTTTCCTTTCTTCGTGTAACCTTCAAACTGTTAGAATTACAGGTACACCTAAATTAGAAGCTCCTCTCGGAGCAACTTCAATAGTTTTAAATGATTTTTTAGGTGATTTTGAAGATCAACTAGAAGAAAGTTTAAATGGCTTAACTAAAGTTAAAGATAAACCATTAACTTTTAGATTTGCAACAGATTTGGTTAATATTAGCATGTCTGATTTTTTCAGTGTAGATCAAATTGATTTTAACGATTTACAAGAAAATATATCTATTGGTTTTGACATACCTAATTTACCAAGTTTAGCTTCACAAAGTATAACATTACCAACAATAAATCCATCAAGTTCAAATGTGGATTATACAGTAAACGATCTAGATGTTCCTTCTGGCGTAGATATTACTGAAACTTTATCTTTAAGTGTTGATGTCCCAAATACAGGAGGATCAGAACAAACAATTGATAGTGCAAGCTTAGCCCAGACAATAAGTGCTTCAGGCTTTGATAGTATAACTCTTTCTCAAGGAACTTTTGATGTTAATGTAGGGATGTCAGTACCTTTAAACACTGTTGAAATTAAACTGAAAGTCTTGAATACTTCAGATGAGATTATAGCAGAATCTGCATACGTTGATATTTCTGATGGTAATACTCATAGCTTAAGTATTGATTTAACTAATAAAACACTTTCATCAACTTTTAATTTACAACCAGTTTTCAGAGTAAATACCACCACTGGTTCTCCATCTACTTCAGAAGATATTACCATAGATATATTAGGTATTACAGGTGGAAAAATTAGTGCTGCAAGTGGAGTTGAGTTCGAAGAAACATTTAATAATTCAAACACAATAAACTTATCTTTAGACGCTGATGCATTTGCTACTGCAACCTTAAATGGTTCAATAGAATTTACTTTAACTCAGCCATCAGGTTGGCAAAATATTAGTGTTGTTAGCAATGTTGAACTAGCACAAAATGGCAACGTTCTAAAGTCTCAAACGTTGAATACATATCCGACTTCTATAGATCTTTCTGATATTGATATAGACACTAATAATATTGACGTAACTGTAAATTCAACGGTTACAGGAGCAAGCAATTCAGAATTTACTACTGGAACAGTATCTTTTGGAGTAACTCCTAATATTTCTGTTTCAAGTGTAAAAGATGCAAAAGTAAATTTAAATACATCTGCCTCAAAACCAGCTGATTTAAACAGAGTAGATTTTGCATCTGGAAAAATGATAATCAGTGCAACAGGTGTAGATTTCAAAGAAATAAATGGTTCTGTGGATTTTGGAACTAATGTTTATACTTTAACAATTAATGCAGATAACAATATAGAACTTGATTTATCTGGAAAAACTTTAGACGGAGATATCGAAGTCGTTATTAATACAGTTAGTCTTGATATGCCATCTAATAGTTCTTTTGATGTGGATGTAAACTTAGATAATGCATCATTTGGTTATATAGAATATTCAAAAACAGGATTAGAACAAAATTTTTCTCAAAATGTAGAAATTCCTGAAACAATTGGCAATTTGGTAAAACAAGTAGATTTGAATGCCGGAGAAATATTCATAGAATGGAATAACAATTTACCAATGACAATAAAATCATTTATAAATTCAGAAATGCTCGAAATTAATAAGAGTTTAGATTTTACTGAAGGAACAAGCAACGAAACAATAGATTTATCGGGAAAAACTTTAGATTTTGAAACATATAACACTATAGATATTACGGCAGAAGCTTCTCCAGTTGGGTACGACGGTAGTATATTAACTTTAACTCCAACAAATCCTATTGCTCCTGGAGATAGTTTAACTTTTGATGCAACTTTCACAGTAAGAGATTTGGGAATAGGCAAAATTACAATTGGAGCTACAACAATATCAAACGAATTATCTGAAACTCCAATAGATTTATCATCAAGTGATTTAGATTTCTTAAAAAACATTGAAATAACAACAATCCCAGCAACAATTAATTTTGATATGCAAGGCATAGATGATATTACTGCTTCGTTAACAGTATTAGCTACTTATACTTATGATGATAATGGAACTGCTAAAACTGAAACAAAATCAATATTTGGTAATATTTCAGAAAATTTTGTTGCTACAGACTTTGCAACTGTTATAAATAGAAAACCAAGTGATATGGTTTTTGGCTATAAAATAGAAACAGAAGAGGTAATTTTAGATGGGACTGATCAAAAAATAGGAATGTCATTTGAACTTGATTTTCCAATGAAATTCAATGTAACTCAAGACGCCACATTTATAGAAAACATAACTACCGAAGGTGATCTTTTGGGTAGAGATGCAGATAATAGAGAAATGATCAATGATTTGTTGGATCAGATCAAAACTTTGGATCTAAATTTAGATTTAAGTAATACAACGGGTTTAGATGTGGGAATCAATTTATATAATGGTTCGGAACTTATTGATACATTAACACTTTCTAATTCTTCAATATCACTAAACGATTTGATAACAGAAATTAAAAATAATGAACCATTTTCTCTTACAATTGAGCCATTCATTCCAGCAGGAGATTATGAGTTGGCAAATGGTGAGATAGCAATTAGTTTCTGGGCGTCATTGGATACAGAATTAGACATTCCAATAAACCTCAACAGTGGAGGTGATGAATGATGAAAAGATTAATTATAATATTTATTTTGACTATATTTAGTGTCATGATTTTTTCAGAATCTTTAACAGCCTGGGACAATCAATTCAATCCAGCTTTAATGGATTCAAAAAAAAGAGGTTTTATTGAGATAGGGGTTACTCCTGATATAATGTTTTTTCAAAATTTAGTTGATTCTAAATTTATATTAGATAATTATGATAAAGAAGAAATAGTTATAGATTTGGATCAATTTTATGGAGGATTAGAAGGAGAAGATTTAAAGCTATACACAGTAGATAATGCTAATGTTTATGGTTTGATTAACCTTTGGAATTTAGGCCTTGGGGTTTATTCAAATGTTGATTTAGAATTAAAATTAGATATACCAAATAGTTTGCTAAAGCTGTTGACTGAGGGGAATGAAATTGGTCAAACTTATACAGATAGCGGAGAAGTTGTTTTAGATAGTACTATAGAAGCGGGAGCTTATGGCTCTTTTTCATGGAAAGATGAAAACTTATTAGGAGTTAAAATAGGTGCTTTTTCACCAATAGCCATTTCTGATGAAGACGCTTTTTTTGAATATGGTTTATCTACAGACGAGACTGATAATTCAATTAATGGGAATGTAAAAGTCAGCGTTCCAGTTTATTCCAATTTCAGTGCAAACGAATTAGAAAATTTAGACACAGACTTGGTGATGAACAATTTGTTGAATAACAATGGGTTTAAAATTGATATAGGTTATATAAATGGATACGACGAAAATCCTAAATGGGGAATAGCAGTAAATAATATAACTTTAAAAAAGGCTAATTTAGCAAAATCTATAAATCTTGAAGCGGAATATACTGTAGAAGCATCAAATATAGTTTTTGAGCAGTCTTTTGAAACAAGTGAAAATTTTGAGTTTGTTGATAATGCAAGTGTAAACAAAGAATATTCAATGCCCTTAGGTATATCTGGATTTTACAAATTTACATATATTTTTGATTGGATCCCTTTTGTAGAATGGTATCCTATAACCTCAGAATTCAACTTTGGAATAAATGCAAAAAGTAATATTTTCAATATAATTCCATATTCTTTCAGTCTTGAAAGATATTCAGATTTGTGGAAAGCTGGTTTTAGTTTAGGACTCAATGCTTATTTAGTTGAAACAAGATTTAATATATCTTTAACCAACTATGAATTGTCAAATATTTTTGATTTAAAAGGTATTTCAGCAAAAATTAACTTAGCTGTTGGTTTTTAACTTGACAAGGCCTCCTTTAGTTATTATAATTAAAAAGAATTTTTATAAATTTGTTTTTTCCGGGAGGTTATAAAATGACAAGGGAAGATTTGTTCGAAAAAGTAAAAGAAATAATTTCTGAAACTTTAAGTGTTGACGAAGAAGATGTAACTATAGATGCTTCTTTCACAGATGACTTGGATGCAGATTCATTAGAGTTAGTCGACTTAACTATGGCATTCGAATCAGAATTGGGAATTACGATTGAAGACGAAGAAGTCGAAAGTATTAAAACTGTAGAAGATGCAGTAAATTCAATTGCTGACAAACTAAATATTGATGATGAAGATTAACCCATAAAAGAGGGAGCATTTGCTCCCTCTTTTTTAATGGTTTTTTGAAATCAGAGATTTCTGTTGTTTGATGCTGGTTGTTAGTTGTTAGAAAAAATATTAAAAGTAAAAAAAGTATTTAACCAAAAACAAACAACTAAAATGCAGCTTTTTTCTTCCATTTTCCAACAAAAATTGTTTAACTAAGACATTAATAGGTAAAGGAGGATGACATGGCCAAGAAGTATATCATCGTAACAGGTGGAGTTTTAAGTGGTATTGGAAAAGGGGTTGTATCTGCTTCTATGGGAAGGCTCATGAAAGAATCTGGTATCAAAATAAATTCTTTAAAAATCGATCCTTATTTGAATGTGGATGCAGGGACTATGAATCCAAATCAACATGGAGAAGTGTTTGTGACCGATGATGGTTATGAAGCGGATCTTGATTTGGGCCATTATGAAAGGTTTTTGGGTATTGATATGAAGAGAGAGAATAACTTGACTGCTGGTCAAGTTTTTAGCTCTGTAATCAGCAAAGAAAGAGACGGTAAATTTTTAGGTGGAACAGTTCAAATGGTCCCACACGTGACCAATGAGATTAAAGAGAGAATAGAGAGTATTGATACAGAACTCTTGTTAATTGAAATTGGCGGAACAGTTGGAGACATTGAGGGAGAAATCTTTTTTGAAGCAATAAGACAACTATCCAATGAAAAAGGAAGAGAAAATTTCATGTTTGTTCACGTGACTTTTGTTCCCTTTTTGAGGGTTACTAATGAATTTAAAACAAAACCTACTCAACAATCTGTTCAACAATTGAGAAGAATTGGTATACATCCTGATATGATAGTTATAAGAACTGAGAAAGAAATTGACTATTCAAGTTTGGAAAAAGTTGCGTTATTTGGAGGAGTTAAAAACGAATACGTAGTTAACTTACCAGATTTAAGCAATATTTATGAAGTCCCTGAAGTATTGAATAAAATGAATATACAAGATTTGGTAGCGAAAAGGTTGGATTTGAAAATCCAAAACAACATAAAATGGTCATGCCCAAAAACTTTTAAAAACTTGAAGATAGCAATGATAGGAAAATATTTGGGTACTGATGATGCTTATAAAAGTATTTTGGAAAGTATATTTTTAACTGGGGTAAAGAAACCAGAAATAGTTGATTCTGAAATGCTGGAAGAATTAGACGATGAAGGATTAAAAAGTGTTTTAGGAAAATATGAAGGGATAATTATCCCTGGAGGATTTGGCAAAAGAGGAATTGAAGGAAAGATAAGAGCTCTGAAATACGCAAGAGAAAACAACGTTCCAACATTGGGAATTTGTCTGGGAATGCAGTTAATGGTTATTGAATATGCAAGACATGTTAAAAATTTAGAAGGTGCAAACTCGACAGAGTTTGATCCAGAAACAAAATATCCAATAATAGATATTATGGAAGAACAGAAAAAGATTTTGAAAATGGGCGGAACTATGAGGCTTGGAGCACAGAAAACAGAAGTTTTAAAAGGAACAAAGTTATACGAAATTTATAAAACAACGGAAATATATGAAAGGCATAGACATAGATATGAAGTAAACGATAAACAGTTTGGAGATATATTTGATCAAATGATTGTGTCTGCAAGAACTGAATTTGTCGAAGCAGTCGAAATGAAAGAGAATGATTTTTATATAGGGATTCAATACCATCCAGAACTGAAATCGAAAGTTGGTACACCAAATCCTTTGTTTTCAGCTTTTACGGAAGCTATTGAAAAAAGAAGAAAAAAATGAAAAATTATAAAAACACGGGAAAGCTTAATTTTTAGCTTTCCCGTGTTTTTTTATATAATTCTACATAATTTTCCACTGTTAGATCTTCTGGTCTGTTTTTTGGGTTTATGTTTAATTCAGATAAAACAGAGTCTGGATCTTTAGTTAATCTTTTTAGATTGTTTTTTATAGTCTTTCTTCGCATAGAAAAACATGTTTTTACAAACCTCATAAAGTCTTTACTGTCTAAATCGTATTTTTTATGTGGTTTGAATTCAATAACCAATGAATCTATTTTTGGGTTGGGAATAAAAGCACCTTTAGGTATTTCTAAAACACTTTTCACATCACAAAAATATTGGCTAAAAACCGTTAAAGGACTAAAATCTTTTTTGTCCATGCCCAAAATTCTTTCTCCAAACTCTTTTTGTACCATCAGATAAGCTCTTTGAAAATTCGGAGTTTCTAAGAATATTTTTTCTAATATTGGTGAAGATATGTTGTAAGGTATGTTTGCAATATAAATTGGTTTTTTATCGTCGTATTTAGATATATCAACAGATAAAAAATCTTCAAAGACAATTTCTATTTTTTCTTCATCGCTGAACCTATCTTCCAACAAATCTTTTAGTGTTTTATCTATTTCAAATGACACAAGGGAATTTGTTTTGCTTATAATTTCTTCTGAAAGCGTTCCAGCCCCCGTTCCGATTTCAATTATGAAATCATCTTTTTTTATATTCGCTTCTTCTACAATTCTTTTAGCTATAGTGTCTTCTGCTAAAAAGTTTTGTCCAAATCTTTTTTTTAATTTTATTTCATATTTTTTTAGCCAGTAGGACGTTTTTGCCATGCAGGCACCTCCTGCGATAATTAATTCTGTATATTTATTATTTTAAAAGTAATAAATAATACACTAATATAAGCAAATTTAATACAAATTGAAGTCACGAAATATACATAAATGTAACATGTGAATAATATAATAATAACTAAAGAAAGGAGGATTAGAGTGAAAAGGACGTTATTCTTCTGGTATTGGAATTTATTAGATCTCTGGTAATAATTATAACAGAAGTTGTGTAGAATAGTTAATGTTACCAATCAGTATACTATTAAACTTCTGAGAGCATAGTTCTAAAAATAGACATGGATTTCTATGATGGTTAGAAAAACATAACAAGAGAAAGAACATGAAATCATTTTAATTTAACAAAATCAGGAGTGAAAACTTTGAATAAAAAACTTTTTATTATATTATTTGTTTTGTTTACTTTTTCTATATTTGGAAACACCATAGCTTTTGATTTTATAGATGTGGACTTAAAAGATGCTTTAGACGATATAGCCTTTGCAGCAGATGTTCAAATAGTTTATTCAGAAAGTGTATCAGGAAAGGTGGATCTTTTAATAAACACAAATAATGTTGAAACAGCTTTGGAACTTATACTTTTTGGGAAACCTTTCTTTTTTGAAAAATATTCAGAAGATATATATTTTGTAGGTGATTACAGAGAAAGAACAAATTTAGCGAACTATCTTTTAGAACCCAATGTGGTAAAGCTTTCTAATATAAGTACCAACTCAATATCAGAATTGCTAAGTTTGTATCCTTATAGAGTCAAATTTTTAAAAGATTCTAATTTGGTAATCGTTTATGGAAAAGATGAAATTGCCACCAAGATAATAGAGATGATAAGAGATATCGACAACAACAGCTACACCAACAAAATATTAGCCGTTAATATAATAGAATTGTCAGAAGCTCAATGGAAAGTTAAAGAAGCTAACAACATAACGATAGATTTCATTGTTGGTAAGAATAATGGGACAAATTTTGAGTTTTTGAACTTTGAGCAAAATTTAAGATATAATTATTATAATGTCTTTAAAAATGAGAATGAAATGTCATTTGTGTTCTACGATAAAAAAGTAGATATATCAGTAGTAGAAAACGATGGAATTGATCTTAAACTTTTAATCGATGATTCTTTGATACTGGATTTAAATTTGAGTTATTCACAAATGAATACACCTATTTATTATTTTATGAATAATTCAAATAAATATTTCATGATAGTTTTGGGTGTTTACGAAAAGAGGGATTATACAAACTATTTTCAAGAAAAAAATAGCAATTCTATAGGCTTGGAGTATGAGTTCGATAAAGGGAATGATTACATAGGCCTCGATTTTATAACAAACGATTACAAATTAAATTTTAAATACGGTTTTTTTGACAAATATAAGTTTACTTTCACAGATGAGATAAGTAAAGATTTTTATTCAAATGTGGGAATTGACTATCACGATGATTTGTTGTACTTTTTACTGTCTTTTAAAGAATATCAGCATTTTGAAGAGATTATTTTGAATGGTGAAATAGGGTTGTTAAGCAATATAAGATTTGAAAGCAACAGTTTAAACCCTTCTTTTGATGGATTATTTTATGATATTTTTATTGGCTATGAAAATGATACAATTGAATTAGGAGCGGGTGCGGATATTTATTTTAATATTTCAAATATAAAAATAAATCCATATTCTGAATTAAAATTCAATTATGAATACGAAAAATTTGAATTAGTTGGAGAACTTTTATACATAATAAACGAAGGATTCAAGGTTAATACTAAGATTTTTTATAACTTTTAAAGCGCTCAAAGAGCGTTTTTTTATTGATGGAGGTGGAACTGTGTATAAAATTCTTATTGTAGAAGATGATAAATCAATTTCCAGACTGCTCGAGTTAGAACTTAGCCATGAAGGCTATGATACGAAAATTGCAAATGATGGAGATGAAGCCATAAAATTTTATGAGGATTTTAAGCCAGATGTTATATTATTAGATATAATGCTTCCTATTAGAGATGGTTTTGAAATTGCAGAGATAATACGTAATTATGATAAAGACATTGGTATAATTATGTTAACTGCAAAAGGAGAGTTAGAAAACCGTGTTGAAGGGTTAAAATATGCTGATGACTATATTGTAAAACCATTTGAAATTGAAGAAATATTTGCGAGGTTAGAAGCTCTTCTTAGGAGACTTAACAAAAGCAAAGACTATCTGACAGTAGATGGGATAAACATGTATTTGGACAGGATGCAAGTATACGTAAATGAAGATGAAATCCATTTAAGTCTCACAGAATTCAACATACTCAAAACACTAATGATCAACAAAAATATAGTTGTATCAAAAGAAAAAATCATGGAAGAAGTCTGGGGATATACAGAAGAAGAAAACAAAAATATTGTGGAAGTTTACATGAACTATTTAAGAAAAAAATTGGGCGAAGCGTCAAAATACATTAAGACAGTAAGAGGTGTTGGATACGTTATTCGAGAAGAATGAAAAGAAAAAATCTGCTGTTATTCAACAAACTTTTGTAATAACAATAACAACTTTTTTATTAACCTCAGTAGTTATATTATTATTGAGGTTTACAGTTATAGATATTTCTATGGATACTTATGGAAAAATGTTTATAAATGAAATTAGTCCAGAATATCTTGAAAAAAGTAAAAAAGCTCCTCGGAATAACGAAGAACTTTTTAACCAATTAATGGATGATACCGATATTTTTAGAAGGAGTCTTTTGTCAAACAAAATAGTTATAATTGATGGAACGGTAATGTCTGACCCATACAACATCATATATAATGGTTTTAAAATAGATAAATTACCTTATCTATATAAAGCTCAAGATAAATACTATATATTTGTAGGATTGGAAGTGTTTCAGAATAAACTTTTAATAGTTGGAAGTCCATCTTTAGAGTTTACAGCTTTAATAGAAACCTTTGATAAAGTAGCTATTGTTGCGATATTTTTGTTGTCACTTGTTTCTTTAGCAATCTCTTATATACTGGCTAGAAGGCTATTGAAACCTACTATAACCATATCAAGACAAATATCTCAAATTGATGCGAACTCTATTAACCAAAGAATTCCTGAGCAAAGCACTGTGGAATATCAAAACTTATCCAACAAATTGAACTCGATGCTTGAAAGAATAGAAGATGCATTTAACGCTCAAAAACAATTTGTTTCAGATGTGTCTCACGAGCTTAGAACCCCTTTGACCTCTATAAATGGGTTTGTTAAGATGCTAAAAAGATGGGGAACAAAAGATGAAAAAATTCTTACTGAATCAATTGAAAGTATCGAAAATTCAACTGAATATTTAAAAGATATGGTTGAAAAGTTGTTAATTTTAACTAAACCAAATTACGAGATAGAAAAGCAAAAACATAATGTTAAAAAGATAATAAAAGAAACATTGGAAATATTTCACAAAGAAGATGAAATATTCAATCTTGAAGGTGAAGATTTTTATATAAATACATCAGAAGAATATCTATCCATAATTTTAAAAGTGGTAATAGAAAATGCATTAAAATACAATTCAGAGGGAAAAAAAGTTGATATAAAATACGGTGAAGGAGAAATAAGCATAAGAGATTATGGTAATGGAATTAGTGAAGACGAGATAGACAAAATCTTTCAAAGGTTCTATAAAGGTGACAAAGCACGCAGTACAAAATCACATGGGTTAGGCTTGTCAATTGCCAAAAAATTAGCAGATAAATTAAACATAAGCATAAAAGTAGAAAACAAAGAAAAAGGAGTTCAATTCACTCTAAAATTCACTGATTACAAACTATCTTAATAATTTAATTAATTCAAGTTAATATAACTAATATAAAATTGAAGAAAGGTCGGATAACCGGCCTTTTTTTACTATTTTATTATTTTGTTTTAGGAGGCATAAAATTGATTTATTTAGACAACAATGCCACAACTATAATGTATGAAGAGGTTTTCAATGTTCTGAAAAAATACTCAATAGATGTGTACGCAAACCCAAATTCAATTCATGAGTTTGGGGTAAAAGCTGAGATTGCCTTGGAAGAAGCCCGGTTTAAAATTGCCAAATTGATGGGAGTTATGCCATACGAAATATATTTTACTTCTGGTGCCACAGAGTCTATTAATTGGGCGATAAAAGGGAGCGTCTTATCTAAACAAAATATAGGAAAGCACATCATTTCTTCAAAAGTAGAACATTCATCTACAATAAACACATTATCCTACTTAGAAAAACAAGGGTTTGAAATAGAATACGTAAAAACTGATAATTATGGAAAAATTGATTTGGAAGACTTGAAAAACAAGATAAGGCAAGATACAGTTTTGGTAACATTGATGGTTGCAAATAACGAACTTGGGACATTAAACCCTATAAAAAAAGTTTATAAAATCATAAAAGAAAAAAATGAAAAAACATTATTTCATTTAGATGCTGTTCAAGCAATAGGAAAAATAGATTTTAGGTTGAAAGACTTCAAGTGTGATATGGCTTCTTTTTCAGCACATAAATTTCACGGCCCAAAAGGGATAGGGTTTTTATATAAAAAAGATACAGCATTGATACATCCTTTGATAACAGGCGGATCTCAAGAGAGATCTCAAAGAGGTGGGACACAAAATGTTGCTTCTATAGTTGCTATGGCGAAAGCATTAGAAATTAGTTTTGAAGATCTTCCAAAAATGGAAAATATAAAAAACATGCGGGATAATTTAGCAGAACAAATGGAAAAGTTGGGAGCAAAAATTGTAACTCCGTTGGATAATTCAACACCAAATACCTTATCGGCTTTTTTTGAAGGACTTAGAGGTGATGTAATAGTTAACGCATTATCCGATGAAGAGATCTATATATCAACATCGGCTGCTTGTTCTTCTAAAGGTACTTCTGGAAGCAGGGTTTTAAAAGAACTGGGTTATTCTTCAAAAGCTTCAGAAGGGATGGTGAGGATTAGTCTTTCAGCTCTAACCACAGCCGATGAAGTACAAAGATTCATAAATATTCTCAAAAAAGTACTCGAATTTTTGAGATTTTGAAATTTTTAGTGTATAATTAAATTGGAGGAGATGTATATGAGAAGTATGACTGGTTACGGACGAATAGAGAAAATTATTGGCGATTATAATTATTCCGTTGAGATCAAAACCTTGAATGGAAAATATTCAAATGTCAAAATTTCATTAGCAAGTATTTTTTCATCATTAGAAATTGATATTCAAAATTTAATAAAATCAAAGCTAAATAGGGGAAATATAAGTGTATATATTGATATAAGATTTATGAACCCAGAAGATTTTGTAGATGTTGACCTTGGACTTGCAAAATCATACTCAACAGCTTTGGATAAAATAGCAAGTGAACTTCATCTTTCAGATGAGGTTAGTTTGGATGTTCTTACAAAATTCAGAGAAATAATTAAAATAAAAATAAAGGAAGAAAAACAGGAAGAAATCTGGGAAGGCTTAAAAAATGTATTAGAAGAAACAATTGAAAAGGTCATAGAATTTCAAAAACATGAAGGAGAAGACCTTAAAAGTATATTGTTATCCAACGTTGATGAACTTAAAGAAATGGTCAAAAAAATAGAAAATTTGAGTAATGATATGAAAGAGGAATTCAGAAAAAGGATCAAAGAAAATTTGGATGAAATATTAGATTCTGAAAAAATAAATGAAGATAGATTAGAGCTTGAAGTAGCCCTCCTTGCAGAAAAAGCAGATATTTCTGAGGAAATAGACAGATTAAAAAGTCATCTAAGTAGATTTACAAAAATAATTAATGACGAAAACGAAAGCAAGGGACAAAAGCTGGACTTTCTTTGCCAAGAACTACATAGGGAATTCAACACAATAGCTTCAAAATCAAAAATAACAGATATAACGAACTTATCAGTTGACGGGAGAGTAGTAGTAAATAAATTAAGAGAACAAGTACAAAATGTTCATTAAAATATAGCTTCTGGAGGTGTTATTAGTGTACGGTTTAATAAATATAGGTTTTGGTAATGTTGTGGTTGGTGATAGGGTTATAGCAATAGTAAATCCAGGTAGTCAACCATTAAAAAGGCTCAGAGATGTAGCAGAAACACAGGGAAAGCTATTAGAAGTTAATCATGGAAGAAAAACAAGAGCTTTTATAATAACTGACTCGGGACATGTAATTGCTTCTGCAATACAACCAGAAACAATAACAAATAGATTTTCTCAAAACTTCTATGATATAGAAAAATCATTGGAGAGAATTAGGAAAGAGGCTTTCAACGGATGACGGGAGGAGTTTTATATGTGGTAAGCGGTCCTTCCGGTGCTGGAAAATCCACAGTAATAAAAAAAGCTTTGGATAAAGTAGAAGGTTTTACTTTTTCAGTTTCATATACTACCAGGGAAAAGAGACCAGGTGAAATAGAAGGGGAAGACTACTTTTTTATATCCGAAGAAGAGTTTCATGAATTAAAAGAGCAAGGTGAATTTTTAGAATATGCTGAAGTTCATGGATATTACTATGGTACTTCAAAATCTTTTATCAAAGAAAAATTGGATGAAGGATTTAACATAGTTTTAGATGTAGACGTTCAAGGCTCATTAAATATAAAAAAAGAAATGCCATACGATTCTGTATTGATTTTTGTTGTTCCTCCATCTTACAAAGAACTTCAAAAAAGGTTGATGGGTAGAGGAACAGAAAATGAAAAGGATCTCAAAAAGAGGTTGGAAGATTCTAAGTGGGAAATACAGCGTATGGAAGAATTTGATTATCTTTTGGAGAACAACGATGTTCCCGAATCGGTAAACAGATTAATATCTATTATAATCGCTGAACAATTAAAAATATCAAGAATAAAAGATGGTCTTGAAGAAAAAGTAGATAAATTTTTTAAATACGATTTTTCATAGGGGTGAAAAGATGAGTACAGGTTTTAATTATGATATAATTATGGAAAAAATGCATCACAAGTATGCAGTGCCTATTATAGCAGCAAAAAGAGCTCAAGAAATAAAAAATGATAAAGACATGAAAGAACCAAATAAATATCATGCCAATAAAAACTACTTGGATGAAGCATTTGTAGACATTCAGAAAGGGAAAACAATTATAAGAGATGTAGACAAAATAGATGAAATTAAAACAAAGTTGAAGTGATTAGAATGAAAAAATCTTTTCTCATTTTATCTATAATTTTCATTTTTATTTTTGGTCTTTCTAACAGTTTTAATTATGGATTGACTATTATGACAGATGAACAAGTAAACTGGGCTTTGAGAACAGGTTTTGATTCTGAACAGTTTAAGTTGTACTTTGATTTAAGCCCAAATTTTGGTGAAGAACTGAATATGATAACGATAACAGATTTAGATTTAAAATTAGCAGATTTGAATGACATGATTAGTTTGTCTGCAGGTGTGCTTTGGTTGAATGACAGACCTACTCAAGATTATATTGATGCTGGAGAAAATAGAAGTGTTATCTTTGCTAATGTCGGTTTTAACTTTCACGTTCAAAATGTCAGCGCCAAACTTGGCGTAGGATATCCAGTTGGTCAAGATTTTGAACCAACAACAAATATTATAGACTACCTTAATTTGAGAATGACTTATACAGTTCCGAAACCTGCAAATTTTATAGATGACTTGAAATTGCAGTTTAGGTTTACAAAACTAAGGAGAGATATTTCTATATTCATCTCAACACCAATTTATGAATAAATTCAAAGGTAAAAGTGGTTTTTTATTACTTGAATCAGTATTAGAATTATTTTTAATTTCAATAATGACAATAACAGTCCTTGCGACATTTGCAAGGACTTTGTTTATATTAAAAAACTCTCTAACAGAGATGAGAGACCTTAACTTATCGCAAAACGCATTTATTTCAATTTATACTTTGGCAAAAGATGAAATAAAAACAACAAATAATTTTTCTAATAATTATATCTACAATTATAAACCAAATGGGACATATGTTGGACTTGACTATAGTCCTTTTTTAAAAAAGGTAACAAGAAAAACAAGAACTGGAGCCACTTTAATAACAAATAATATAGACTTTTTTGAGTATAAAGATAATTATCTTACAATTGAATTAGAAGGTTATTCTTACAAGATATATATAAAACAGGAGGAATAAAAATGGCGAACGAAATAATAGAATCATATAAAATATTGGAAGAAAAAATAAAATCTGAAAATGCCAAAATATTTTTTGAAATGTTGGATTCCAATTATCCAGCTTTTAAGTCAAGAGCTATACAAGAATTAACAAAACTAAAAATAGAAACACCAGCTATAAAAGAATTCATAGAAGATCCAGATAGAGAGGTTAGATTATCCAGCTTAAAATACTTGGAAAAATTAGCCTTGTTAGAAGAAGAAGATTTGATTAAATTGACAAAAGACATTTCTCCTGCAATAAGAAGAGAATCGATAAAATTCTTTATAAGCATGGGTATAGAAGATGAAAAAATAATTGAAGAAAAAATAAAAGATCCAGATCCAACCGTAAGATATCAACTTTTGATATCTTATTTAGAGTATTATCCAGAAGAATCACCAAAATTAATAGAAAAGATGAAAGATGATCCATATGTAAAGATAAAACAACTTATAGAAGCTTTGGAAAATGTATCTGAAACTATGCTGGATGATACTATTCCATCCAACATTAAAAAAATATCATTAATAAGATATTATGAAAAGACAGATGCAATGGTATTTTTCACAACTTTAAAAGAAGTTTATGGAGAAGTTGATAAAGAAACCAAAAAAATCATCTTGAGATTTTTAGCTGGGCTGCCTTGCGATATAATAAAAAAATATTTAGAAGGTAAAATAGAAGAAGAAAAAGACTACGAAATTTTAATGTCCATCACAAAGGTAATAAGAAAAGTTTGTGGGACTGAAGATATACCAAGTTGGTTGATAAACAACTTTGTAGATCACAAAGATCCAAAAATAGTTAAGTTTGGGTTGAAATTAGCTCAAGATAAAGAAGATATAGGATATGTTGATTATGCAAGGGAACTGTTAGATGAAGTGGACGATGATTTGGTTATTGGTGCGGCAGATTACCTGACTTTTTTCCAAGATTATCAACTTACAGACTATGTGTCTGAATTTCTACATTCTGTGTCCTCAAAAAGGATAAAAGAAGCTCTTAAAATAATCAAAAAGCTAAAATTGGAAAACTTTATAAACGAAATTTCAGATATTGCAAACAACAAAAAATACCCTATGTCTATAAGAAAAAATGCTATAAATCTATTAAAATATTTCAAAGCTAAAAATTTATGGGAAATACCTTTTAATATATTAAAAGATCCATACGAAAATGGGCAACTAAAATTGGCATCATTAAACGCTTTGCTAAAATTAAATCCGGAGATGGTGACAAATATTTAAAAAAATATTTTCAGAATTATTTGATAATAGGTGTATAAGCTGTGAAACTCGAACAAATTTTAATACTATAATATGTGATGATTGCATTCAAACTGTTAAAAACCCTACAATTACTGATGGGGTTTTTAATACATATCATATGACATATTATGATGAGAAAATGAAAAAAATAATAAGAAAATATAAATATGGGAATTTTACAAAAATATCGAAATATTTAGCAGAAATGATAATGGATTTGTTGATTTATTACAAATTAGACGTAGAAAATTATAAAGTTACATCTGTTCCTTCAAATTATATAAGTTATATAAACAGGGGGTTTACACCAGCAGAGTTAATAGCCAAAGAGTTTTCAAAGCTTTCTGGCCTTGAGTATATAAAACTCTATAAATCTTTGACTTTGAAAAAGCAGGCTTCTTTGGGACATCATCAAAGATCAGATAATGTGCATAAAAAGATAAAATTAACAAAGTCAGTACCAGAATATATTATAATTATAGATGATGTTTATACTACAGGAGCCAGCATGAACGAATGTTATAAATTGATAAAAGATCAGGTTAAAAATGTTTATGGGATGACTGTTTCAAAAGCACATAGAAACTAAATAGAAATTGTTTTACAACAATTTCTGTTGAAGGTTTAAGGTTGGAAGTTGGAAGAAAAAACATTGATAAAAATCAAAAATAGAAAAAAACCAACAACCAGCAACAAACAACCAACAAACCAACAACAAACAAACCAGCAACAAACAACCAGCAACCAGCAACCAGCAACCAGCAACCAACAACCAGCAACCAGCAACCAGCAACCAACAACCAACAACAAACAAACCAACAACAAACAACCAGCAACCAACAACCAACAACCAACAACCAAAATGCAACTATCAAAGGGGGGTTAATATGTTAAAAAGAAGTCATGATTTAGTTATTTTAGGGGGAGTTGCCGCTGGTACATCTGCAGCAGCTGCAGCCATAAGAGAAAATAAAGAAAAAGATGTGGTGATTTATCAAAAAGAACCTTTTATTTCTTATGGAGGGTGTGGCCTTCCATACGCGATAACAGGCGATGTTAAAAATGTAGACGATGTTATAGCTTTTTCGCCAGAGGAGTTTGAAAAGAAAAAGGGAGCTAAAGTTTATACAGAACACGAAGCTTATGATGTTGATTTTGACAACAAATTAGTATATATAAGAAATTCTAAAGAAGAAATCGAAGTGTCTTATGATAAACTCGTTATTTCAACTGGTGCTTCTCCTATAATACCAGGATTCGATGCAATTGGTAATGATGGAGTTTTTAAAATGAGGAACCCTAATGATGATAAAGCTATTTTAAATTTTATCGAAAAAAAATCACCTAAAAAAGCAGTTATAATAGGTGGTGGTTTTATAGGTGTTGAAACAGCAGAAGGACTTTTGGAAAGGGGTTTGCAAGTCGATCTAATTGAAGGACTCGATTCATTAATGGGAGATATAGAACCAGAACTGCATGAAGATTTGTTGGCGAAGATGGAAGAAGAAAAGGTTAAAGTACATTTGAACAACATGGTTAAAAATATTGTTAAAAAAGAAGATGGTTTTGAAGTTCAAACTAATAATAAATCGATAAATACTGATATGGTGATAGTTGCTATAGGAGTTAGGCCAAATACACAATTTTTAAAAGACTCAGGAATTAGCATGCTTAAAAATGGAGCAATAATAATAAACGAAAAAAGTGAAACCAATATTAAAGATGTTTATTCAGCTGGTGATTGTGCTTCTGTAAAACATTTGATAACTGGAGAAGACACATATTTCCCACTTGGTACGACAGCAAACAAACAGGGAAAAATAGCCGGTAAAAATGTATTTTCAACAGAAAAAGATGAATTCAAGGGTATTGTAGGTTCTTTCATTACAAAATTCAAAGATTTAGAATACACAAGAACTGGTCTCACATTAAAAGCTGCAAAAGAAAAGGGCTTTGATGTTGACTCTGTGGTAATAAAATCCATAAGTCGAGCGGGGTATTACACCGGTGGTGGAAGAATAAAAATGAAAATGGTTTTTGATAAAAAAACTGGGAGAATATTGGGAGCCCATTACATTGGAAAAGAAGTTCATGCAAGGGTTAACACAATGGTCTCTCTAATATATAAAAACTCCACTGTTTTTGATCTTTTAAATATGGACCTTCCATATGCACCACCCTTTTCACCTGTATGGGATATCAATTTAATAGCAGCTTCACAAGCGATCAAAAAAATATAATCAAAAAAGCCCTTAAATAAGGGTTTTTTTGATGGTATAATGTATATATACGCACTAATAGGGGTGAGCTTTGTGAAGAAGTTATTTGGTGTACTATTAATATTATTTTTTTTAGTATCGGGTATATCAGAAGTTATTTTTTTGAACAACGGTAGAATTGTTGAAGGTGAAATAACAGATATCAACGAAGGTATAGTAATTGTAGAAGTAGACGATTATAAACACATTTTTTCAACATCAAACATTTCATATATATTTTTTACCCAAAACATAAATTTTAAAAATGGTTTTTATTTAAAAAATGGAATAGTAATAAAGAAGGCCATCCCTTTAAGAAATATGTCTGAAGGGGTTTTGGAATTTTCAGATGGCAGTTCAAAATTATTTTTGAACAAAAAAGACATAGTTCAATTATCTTTTATAGAAAACTCAAATGAACCAGAAATAAAAATTGAGGATAGTTTAATAGATTTTACAGAAATCAATTCAATTAATGATAAGGAACATTTAATAAAAACACCTCAAGGAAAGCTGAAACTAAATTATGATAATTTAGAAAAATATTCTAAAAAAGATAAAGAATATATTTTAAACAAAGACAATGAAATATATTTTTTAAAAGACATAAAAATAACAGAAAAAGGGATAAAACCTTTTGTTGATGATGAATATTATATAAAAGACTTTAATTCTCTTATAAAAATTGATGCTTCTTTTGATGGTGGGAACAATGCTTCTAACGATATATACACTATCAAAACTAAAGAAAAAACTTATTCTGGAAAATTTGTATATGGAAAAGATTCAATAATTATTAATAAACAAGAAATTAAGTCAGGAGATATAGTAAGTATAAATAAAAACTTGATTTTTAAGAGAAAGATGGATTATTTCTCTTCAGGTTATAACGAAAATGAGTATTTTATAATGGATAATTACAGCAATTTGTATGCGCTTTCTGAAAAGGGTCTAATAAATAAAGAAAAGGTTATTGAAGAGTTTGATACAAATAGCCATTATATAAGTGTTATAAGAGGTACTGAGGACCACATTTTATTAAGAGATAATAGGAGTATACTTCTTTTAGACGCTAAAACTTTTGAAGTCAAAGAAAAAAGGGAGTTTTCACATTCCTTTTTATATAAACTTAGAGGCGATCTTTTAATAATTTATAGTACATTTAGTACAAAAATTTTAGTTTACGACATGAGGGATCTAACTTTGTTAAAAGAATATAACCTTGATTTAAAAGTTTCAGACATCGAGTATTGGAATGAAGAAATATATATAATTAATTCCTCGTTATTGTACAAGTATCACGATGGAGAATTTAAAGTTTTAGAAGACTTTGGAACCAAATTATACAACCTTGTAATAATTAATGATAAAATATATTTGATAGCATATGATTCAGTTTTTGTTTATAATGGAGAAAATTTAAAAGAAATAAAAATAGATCCCGTTTATGGTTATGAACACGATGGTGAAAATTTATTCATAGTTTCTAAAAATAAAATATCCTCAATTAAGAATGATGAATTAGCTTGGGAAAAGAATTTTGAAGAAGAAAATTACAGGTCCTCTGTTGTTATAATTGATGAGAATCTATACACTATTTATGGAGATAATTTGTATAAATTTGATAAGGAAGGAAATTCAGAAATTATATTTAATTATGATTTTAGTAAATCTATACATAATTTATACAAATTGAAGGACAAATTTCTACTCATAACTTGTCAAGACGAATTTCTTCAATTTGCTGTAGCTGATTAAGGAGTTAAAAAAATGTTTAATGTAGCTGTCCTAGTAAATACAATAGCCGTTATTTTCGGCGGTTTTTTTGGAACTTTTATTGGAAACAAATTAACAGATAATATCAGAAAAATTTTGTTTCAAAGTGTTGGTTTGACAACGATTTTTATCGGTATAAACATGGGGTTAGAGGCAAATGACCTGATAGTTGTTTTAATATCTCTTGCAATAGGTGGAGTTATTGGAGAATTTTTGAAAATAGAGGATAGAATTGGAAAAATAGCCAACAAAATCGAAAAATCAGAAGGGGAAACGAAATTTGTTAAAGGTTTTATCACAGCAACTGTTTTGTTCGTTATAGGGCCTATGACGATACTCGGTTCTTTAAATGCGGGGATTAGTAATGACAACTCTGTTCTTTTCTTAAAATCGATGTTAGATGGCATCTCGTCAATCATATTGTCTTCTGTGTATGGAGTTGGAGTTATTTTTTCAGCTTTAAGTGTTTGGGTTGTTCAGGGGTTATTAGTTGTTGGCTCAAGACAATTACAATTCTTATCTCAGGAAATATATCTAAACGACTTTACAGCTGTTGGTGGTGCGATGATAGTTGCAATTTCTTTAAGATTGATGGATATAAAAGATATAAAGGTAGGGAACTTTTTACCAGCTTTAGTGGTTGTTATATTTGCTAATTACATAAAAATGATGTTTTAAAATAAATCACAAAGCAATTTATTTTGTGGTTAGTTGGAAGTTGGAGTTTGGAAGAATAGAAATCAGAGATTTCTGTTGAAGAAAAAATATTAAAATTAAAAAGGTCTTTCCTTTAAATAATGACCTGTTTTATCTTGTGGGTTAAAAAAGATTTTGAAATGATATAAAAAAAACACCAGTAAACTGGTGTTTTTGGTGGGCAGAGACAGAATCGAACTGTCGACACACGGATTTTCAGTCCGTTGCTCTACCGACTGAGCTATCTGCCCAAATTAATGGTGGGCACTGCAGGATTTGAACCTACGACCCTCTGCTTGTAAGGCAGATGCTCTCCCGCTGAGCTAAGCGCCCTTTAATGGCGCCCCCAACCAGATTCGAACTGGTGTCTTTGGCGTGAAAGGCCAATGTCCTAGGCCTCTAGACGATGGGGGCAATCATCGACAGCCGAAATATATAATACCATATTAAAAATTATATGTCAAGTATTTTCCTTTAATAAGTATAAATTTTAGTTTAAGTTCTAACATGCATTTTATCTAAATGTTCTTTAAATTCGTATGCTACTTTGCTTATGTCTCCAGCACCTAAAAAAAGAAATACAGTATCACTATATTCACTTAAATATTTGAAAAGGATTTTGGTATTATTTATAAATATTGCGTTCTTTTTTGATTCTATAAGTTTATCAACAACATAATTTTCTTTTATTCCTTCAATAGGTTTTTCAAATGCAGAGTAAATCTTATAAACCACTATTTCATCCGATTTTAAAAGAGAGTCTACAAATTGGTCTTTTTCTCTATGTAGCCTTGTATATCTATGAGGTTGAAATACTGAAACGATTTTTTTATCTGGGAAAAATTCTCTTGTTGCTTGGATGGTGTGTCTTATTTCTTCAGGTGTGTGAGCATAATCATCAATAATATATCTGGATGTATTTGAATATAAGATATTGAATCTTCTGTCTACATTTTTATATGAGAAAAGGCCTTCAGAAATATACTTGAAACCAATTCCATAATCATGGCAAAAAGCTATAGCTGCTAAAGCATCTAAAGCGTAATGTAGACCTGGAGTTGACATTGTTATTTTTCCCAAGAATACTTTATTGTAATAAACTTCAAATTCTTGGTATTTTCCAACTTGATTTCTATTTTTAAAATAGTAATTGCTTTCTTCGCTCAAACCAAATGTAATTACATTTTTAGATTTAATATTCATTTTTTCTAAATTTTTATCATCATTGTTGATAAAAACTTTTTGTTTTGTGTTATTTATGGCATTTTCTATAGAATTTTTTAGGTTTTCAAAATCGTTGTCATAATGTTCAAGATGATCAGGTCTTAAGTTAGTAACTATTAAAAAATCAACTATAGTTTTTTTTATGTATCCATCACTTTCATCAGCTTCAGCTATTATTAAATCTTCACCAAAAGAATAATTACCATCTTTTAAAGAGTCATGAATTCCTCCCAAAAAGACGGTTGGGCATTTACCTGCTACTTTAAATATTTGTGAAATCATAGCAGTTGTACTTGTTTTTCCATCAGTTCCCGTTATTCCCAAACTCTTATTTTCTTTTAATATGCTATTTAGAAACTCCATTCTTGAAATTATTGGGATATTCATTTTTTTAGCGGCTATTACTTCAGGATTGTCATCTTTTATGGCTGTGCTTTTTATAAAATAGTCTAAGTCATCTGGTAGTGTTTTATCCTGTTTAGTTTTTATCTCAATACCTTTAGTTTTTAAATACTCTATTCTTTCGTTTTTTATGTTGTTTGAGCCATATACTTTTTCATTATTATAAAAAGTATGTAATGCAATAGAGCTCATCCCTATACCGCCGATACCCGAAAAATAATATTTCATTTTTTCCTCCTAATTTAGTTCTTCAATATAATTTGTTATATTCTTTACGCTATCATCTGATTTTTGATACCAAATATAATCAGCGGGTTTACTATTGATATTATTTAAAAAATTAATAATTGAATTAGTTGAATAATTATCTTCATCACATATAATGCTGTTTACATTTTCTTGTGTTTTTTTGGCATTTATCATTTGATGGTTTTCGGCAGCTCCCTTCCAAGGTATTAAAACGGAGTTTAGGTTATAAAATATGATTTCTGCTATAGAAGTTGCACCAGCTCTTGATACTATTCCATCAATAACACCCATTATTTCGTAAGCATTATCTATATAATCAAATGTTTTAACATTTTTAAAACTTTGGAATCTTTCTGAATCTTTTGTTATATGTATAAAGTTAATATTTTCAGTCGATTGGTACACCTCATACATTATATCATCTATTTTTTCCGATCCCAAACTACCCCCCATTACGAGAATTGTTTTTTTGTATAAATCTTCTAAGTTGTAGTTTAGCAAAATTTCTCTTTTGATATCTTTGCTTGGATACCTAACGGGGTTACCGGTGTAGACAGTATTTTGCAAATAAGGAGTTTCCTTAAAAGAAATAAAAGTTTTTTTTGAATACTTAGAAAACCTTTTGTTAACTAGTCCTGGGATTGAATTTTGTTCGTGCAAATAATATGGTATTTTCAGTTTTTTCATAGCTAAAATAACTGGAGCAGTTATATAGCCACCTGTGAAAAAACCAAAGTCTGGATTAAATTCTTTTATTATCTTTTTAATACCTCTCGATTCTTTTAAAAAGTCATTTATTCTTTTGACGTTTTCTAAATTATAGAGAGGTCTTAATAATCCTTTGGTTTCAAGAGTTATAGTTTTAGCATAAGGAATATCTTTGGGTATTTTTTTTTCTTCAATTCTACCTTTTGTCATGAAATACAAAATATCCAAATTGTAATATTGCTCAAGATATTTTATAAATGCAAGAGCCGGATAATAATGCCCACCAGTTCCCCCTCCAGCCACAACAATTTTTTTAGTTTTCAATGTCTTCACCTTCGTCGTTTATTCTTCTTATTCCGTTATAGTAAATCAACCCTATAGCCAGCCCAATACTCGCCAAAGTCATCATTAAAGAGCTATTTCCGTAACTCATTAATGGTAGTGTTACTCCAGTTACTGGAATACCTGGGACCCCCAAACCTACCAAAGCATTTATAGCCATTTGTAAAAAAATGAAAAAGGCTATTGCTGTAGAATAAGAAAAAGTTACTTGATCTCTGGTGAAGTAAGAAAGTCTCGTCATCTCTCTGGACAATATAAAGAATAAAGTCAAAACTAATATAATTCCAACTTTACCCCATTCTTCACCAATAATTGACATTATAAAATCGGCATAAGAGGCTGGAACATTATATTTTAACATTCCTCCAAAAGGAGCTGTTCCAATTATTCCTCCATTTTCAATTGCCTTTCTGGATTGTTCTGTTTGAAAGCTATCTTGCCCTAAAACTCTTTCCATTTGATAATCTTGTAGAAATAAATCTTTGTTAACAAATACCGCGAAGAAAAGTATAAATATTATTAATGAGAAAACAATAAATTCTCTTTTATTTTTTAGATTTAAAAATATAGTAAAAATTCCTATCGATAAAACTATTATCGATGTGCTGAGGTCAGGCTGAATAAAAATGAAATATATTGTAATTGCTATAGATAGAGAAGAATATAAATACTTTAAAATGTTGTTCTTTTCCTTATAAAAAATGTATGTTATTATTGCCGGCAGAAGTATTTTGGATAATTCTGATGGTTGAAATTGAATAAATCCTAAATCAATCCATCTGTTAACATTCGCTACAGAGCTATACATATGTGGGAGATACAAAAGGCCTATGTGAATGATGAAAATAAAAGGCAAAAAGTAACTACCTTTTATAATTCTTTCCCCAAAATAAAACATAAAAATTCCAGCTGAAATTCCTACAGATAAAGCGATGATATAGTTAAACAATTTTAATTCAGGGTCTAACCCTTCAAGGCTTTTCATTGCGTATAAAGAACTATATACAAAAAAAACACCCATTATAAGAGTTGATCCTAATATTACTAAATAAAATATAAATCTTTGTCTAAAACTTTTATACATAAAAATCCCCTCAATATTATTGAATGTTTTCCAATATGGACTTTTTGAATTCATATCCTCTATGTTCATAATTTTTAAATAAGTCAAAACTAGCCCCAGAAGGGGAAAAAACAACAAATTCAGATTCAGTATTTTTCAAAACTTCAACTACTTCTTTTAAATTATTTAGAAATAAAAATTTGTCAGTTAATTTGTATTTCTTTACTTCAGATACCATTTGTCCAAAAACAAGCACTTTTGCAGCGTATTGATTCAGTTCTTCTATTAGTTTGGACATGTCTTCATTTTTTGGTTCTCCAGATAAAATTGCGATGTACTTTTTATTTCTAAAACTCATGTAAGAGTAGTAAGCAGAATGAACATTGGTTGCTTTTGAATCGTTTATATAATATGTCCCGTTAATATGTGCAAAATTTTCAAGTCTATGCGCTAAAGGTTTAAAAGTAGATATTCCCATTTCTATTGTTTTTTTATCGAAATTTAGTTCTAATAAACATACCACAGCTGCTACAACATTTTCTCTATATATAGCTAAATTCAATGTATCATTTTTAACCATTATTTCTTCGTTTTTATAAAAGACTTTCTTTTCTTTATAGTTGTACTTTGGTGAAAATTTGATTAAGTTGTTTTTGGAACATCCATAATCTATTTCTGAATTGATTATGAATGTTCCGTAGTTTTCCAGGGTTCTCCCACCCATATTTAACTTGCTGTTGTAATATTCCTCCAAATCAGAATGCCAGTTTAGATGATCTGGAGCCAAATTCAACAATATCGCTATATCTGGGGAAAATTTTTTAGACCAATACATTTGAAAAGAGCTAACTTCTAAAACATAGTAATCTATGTTTAAAGGGGCGTTTATTAAAGGTATCCCTATATTTCCTGCTTTATAAGAAGATTTATCAGAAATTTGAATTATGTGATTTATTAAAGATGTAGTTGTTGTTTTACCATTTGTTCCTGTTACTCCAATAAAAGTGGCGTTTGGGTTAAATCTTTTCAAATGCATCCATGAGTATTCCAGTTCGGTAGTATAATTTATGTTATTATCAAAAATTATTTTTGCTGCTTTACTATTTGGTCTTATACCCGGACTGATTATGGCTAAATCTGTGGTTTTTAACAGTTCTCCGTGATCTTCTTCAAATTTGATATTATTCCTGATAAAAAATTTTTTCTCTTCTTCAGAGAATTTGTTATTATTGGAAATACAAAGAGAATTTCCTTTGTCTAATATTATGTCGACAAGGGCACTATTGCTCTTACCAAACCCCACTAAACAAACTTTCATTTACATACCCCCAAATCCAATTAAACTAAACAAGACGTTTATCAATAAAAAAGTCATTACTATTCTTTCTTCACTCCATTTTTTCAATTCAAAATGATGGTGAATTGGTGCCATTAGGAAGACTCTTTTTTTTCTCAATTTGAAACTGGAAACTTGTATTATAACAGAAAATAGTTCTGCAATAAAGATAATTCCAGTGAAAATAACAAAAGCGTCCATAGAATTGTACATAAGGTAAACTGCAAAAATAGCTCCTAAAGAAAGTGAACCTGTATCTCCCATAAATATCTTTGCAGGTTTTATGTTAAAAATCAAAAAAGCTATAACGGGAAAGACAATAGCATAAATAAATTCAACATTGTTAAAGCCAGAGATTAAAATTGTAAAAATCATAGAAGATGTGAATATAAAGCCGTTCAAACCATCCAACCCATCAGTCAAATTAGTTGCGTTTGACATACCTGATATGAATACAACTCCCCACGGAATGTAGAGTAACCCTAAATTAATTTCTGTATCTAAAAAAGGTATTATTATAGATGTTTCTGGTGAGTTCAGTTGTATTATATATAAAATTATCCCTGAAAAAATAAACTGTAAAATCAATTTTTGTATTGAATTTAGACCAGTAGAATGTTTTTTGTATATACTTAAAAAATCGTCTAAAAAACCAATGAATCCAAATAATAACGTGGTCAAGCCTATAATATAATACAAAGGTTGAGAGTTTAAAAAATAGAAGATAAAATTCAAAACACTTATAGATATTACAAACAATAGTCCACCAGCGGTTGGTGTACCTTCTTTATAATTGTGAAGAGCCGGTCCTTCCTTTCTTATAAATTGACCAAATTGCTTTTTCTTGGCCCATTTTATATAAACCGGATATAAAAAAAGTAATAATATAAAAATTAGTAAAGATATTAAAAGCTCCATAATTAACCCCTTTCTTGCATAAATTTATATAAACCAGTTGAATTCGACCCTTTAATCAAAATAACTCCTTTGGAGCTATTCAATATTTTTTCTATTTTCTTTATTTCTTTTATTTTAATAACATCATCAAATGAATATTTGTCCTCTTTATCATAAAAATAAATTTCATCAAAAATTTCTTTTGCTTTTTCAATAACCCGATTTAACACTATTTTATCATCCTGTCCTATTTCTTTTATTTCAGACATAATGAGTATTTTAGAAGTTGCTTGAATTTTTTCAACACTTTCAAACGCACTGAAGAAAGATTCCTCTGAGGCGTTATAAGAATCGTTTATGATTATGTTGTTTTCATTTTTGATCAATTCAAACCTGGATTCTGGTAATTTAATTTCAGATATAACAAAAGGGTCTATAGGTATTTTAGCAAAAATAGAAAACGTCACAGCAGCTAAAAGGTCTAATATTTGTCCTTTGCTCCAATAAGACTTTAGAGTTAGCAATCCATCTTTTCCAAATGTTTTAAAGTGTACTTTCGTAGTGTCTTCAAAATATTCATAATCAATTAAATATGCATCGCTATTTACTTTCTGCCCAAATGAAATTTTGTTTTTGTAACTTTTAACAAATTTTTGTAATTCAATAGAGTCGCTATTATAAACCAATAATCCACCATTTAACGCAGTTATTATTTTTGACTTTTCTTCTGCGATGCCTTCTTTTGATTTCAAAAATTCTAAGTGAGAAGTTCCAATGTTTGTTATAAAAGCTACATCCAGATTAAAAAATTTTGTTAGATTTTCCATGTCTCCTTTTTTTTGAATTCCCATTTCTATTATGGCAACTTCTTCGTTAGAGTAGTTGTTTAATATTGAAATAGGTATTCCAATTTCAGTGTTATAATTTTTTTCTGTTGCAAAAGTAGATATATTACTTTCTATTATATTTTTTAAACAAACTTTAGTAGTAGTTTTCCCTGTAGAGCCTGTTATTCCTATTTTCATCTTAGCGTTTTGGTTAACTATTTTGGAAGAAACAGATAAAAGCTTTTCTTGGACGTTTGGAACTTTTATAATCTTTTCAGAATTATCTGGATAGCCAGCTTCAACCACAGCAAAAGATGCGCCCTTTTTGAACGCATCTTCTACATATCTATGTCCATCAGTATTTTCTCCCTTTAAAGCAACAAAAACATCGTTTTTCTTTATTTTTCTCGAATCTATTTGAAAATAATATTTTCTTTCAAAAAGTTGTTCAAGTGTCATTTTTTCATACTCCTTCTTAAGGAGTCTATACATTCTGAGGCTATTTCAAAATCGTTGAATTTTATTTGTTTCCCGTTTGAAAAAAGTTGGAATTTTTCATGACCCCTACCAGCTATAATTACCAAATCATCTCTATTGGCAAAATTTATTGCTGCATTTATAGCTGTTTTTCTTTCTGGAATAACTATAAAATTTCTTTCTTTTGTGATGCCATCTTTGACCTGCTCTATTATCTTTTCCGGATCCTCGTCTTTTGGATCGTCAGTTGTGAGAACTATAATGTCCGAGTATTTACTAGCCACTTCTCCCATTATTTTTCTTTTGCCAACATCTGCATTACCACCAGCTCCAAAAACAAGTATGATTCTACCCTTAACTATTTCTTTTGCATTTGATAAAACTTTATCAAGAGCGTCTGGAGTGTGGGCAAAGTCTATGACAACTGAAAAACCAAGGGCTTTAGAACTTGGGATAAGTTCGAATCTACCTCGAACGCCTTTAAAGGTTATGATGCTATGTTTTATCTGATCATAAGATAATCCATACTCTTTACAAACAATTAAAGCATTTGTTATGTTATAAGCATTAAATTTCCCTATTATAGAAGAGTAAATAGATAACTCTTCTCCCTCGGGAGTGTCGATTTTAAAATTCATTTGATAAATACTTTGGTTGATCGATTTTATTGTATAATCAGCTTTATCGTCAAACCCATAAGTAATTATCTTATTTTTGTCAACGTGAAAATTATCCAATTCTATCTCATCTATATTTACTATAACTTTTCCATTTTTTTTCAAATAATTTGTTAAAGACAATTTTGTGTCCATATATTCTTTAAAAGTGTGGTGATAGTCAAGATGATCCCGTGTTATATTTGTATATGATATCAAATCGTATTCCAGTTTTTCAACTCTTTTTTGGTGAATGGCGTGGGAAGATACTTCCATGTTTACAAATTCAACATTTTCTAACTTACTTTTTTCCAAAATTTCTGAAATTTTTATAACACTTGGGGTGGTATTATAAGGCTCTTCAATGACTTGATCTTTGATCATTATTTCAACAGTGCTGAATAGAGTCGACTTTTTACCACTTTCTTGTAAAATGTGGTGGACTAAAGTGGCAACGGTAGATTTTCCATTTGTACCAGTAACGGCGAACATCTTAAAGTCTTTTGGAGATATGTGTTTATTTTTATATGCCAGTTCTGCAATAACTTTTCTGGTGTTTTTTATAAGAACGTAGTCGAGAGACAAGTCTTCTGGTATTTTTTCTGGGTTATCTAAAATTACAAAAACAGCTCCTCTACTAAGAGCTGAATGTATAAAATCATGGCCATCTACTTTAAAACCTTTTACAGCAATAAAAACATCGTTTTTTTCAACAAGTTCGCTGTTATCTTTGAAATTTTTAATTTCAAGGTCGGTATCGACTTCTATTCGAGTTTCTATAATCTCATCTTTTAAGAAGTCCAAAATTTCAGAAATTTTCATCTATAAATTACCCCCTAATTATCTAATTGGAAATTTGACAATAAAAAAAAATATTGATATCATATAATTAGCACTCAATAAAAAGGAGTGATAATTAAAATGGGGATGAAGCTCTCAAAAAGACAAAAAGATGTCTTGTTGACAATCGTTGAATTGTACTCAAGGAGTAGTAAACCTGTCAGTTCTGATGATGTTATAAAGAACTCAGGGATAAAAGCTTCAAGCGCAACAATAAGAAATGATATGCAAAAATTACAGCATCTTTCATATATCTATCAACAACACACAAGTGGGGGAAGAATACCCACTGACAAAGCGTTGAAATTGTATTTCGAAATTATAGCAGAGGCATACGGAGAAGAACAAAACTACTTAGAAATGCCAAGAGACTATAAATTCTATGATTTAAATATTATGTTTGAAAATTTGTCTGAAATTATATCAACAACACTAAATGGGATGGTTATTTTCGAGTATCCAGATCCTAAATATATTTACGTAACTCGTGCCGTGGTAACACAATTAACAGAGTATCATTATGTTGTAATTCTGTTGACTAATTTGGGTATGACAATATCAAGAACTGTAGAATCCTATGGACTACCTGCTGCAAAGGAACTTGAAAATATGTTGAATGAAGGATTATCTGGTAAATCTTTATTTGATATAATTTATGCTTCAAAAACACAGAAGCTCAAAACTGATGATATTAGGTTAACTAATATGTTTAACCTCATAGAAGTACTGCTGAATGAGTTTTCAAGAAACAAGTATCTTATAAAGGGACTCGAAAAAATAATAAACAAATTCAAACCAAATATAGAAAGCGTTGAGAGTCTAACTAAAATAATCGAAAATGATTATATAAAAGATAAAATTTTTGAAAATATTGATTATAGTCATGAGTTAAATGTATTTTTTGGTTCAGATTTAAAAAACAAATCGCTAAAAAACTTTGCTTTTTTCAGTACTTCTTATAGTTTAGGTTCAAATCCTATAGGGAGAATGCTTTTTATAACTGACAAATTTTGTAATTACGAAATGATTTATAAAATTATAAGAGAATATAATTCACGCTTCTCTGAAATTATATCAAAAAACTTGTAGTAAAAGAAATTTTAAACTAAAAAATATAGGTTAAAGTATATGGAGGTGTATTTTTATGGATAAAAAAAATGAGAAGAAATTAAATAAAGAAGAAAATAAAACAAATGAAAAAGAACAAAAAGCTGAAAATGAGGAAATAGAAAAAGAAGTAGAGGGAAAAAATGAAAAGAAAGAAGAGGAATCAGTAGAATTGTATGAGAATTTACCAAAAGAAGAACTAATAGAAATCATAGAAAGAATTGAAAGTGAATTAGAAGAGACTAAAAAAGAAAAAGAAAAATACAAAGAAGTTGCAATAAACATAAAAGACAAATTTGATCATTTTCAAAGACTTGTTGAAAAAGAAAAGAAAGAGTTAAAAAAATCAACAAAAGAGAAAGTAATAAGAAATTTTTTAAATCCTTTTGAACAGTTAACTATTTCGTTGAAATATGAAGATGATCCACAGTTTGCAAAAGCGATTAAAATGGTTTATAAGGAAATGAAAAGTGCATTTGAGAAATCTGACTTAGAATTTATCTTTCCAGAAAAGGGAACTGCATTTGATCCCTTTGAACATGATGTTGCCGATAAAATAGAAACGGAAGAAATAACAGAATATCACGTTCATTCAGTTCATAAACCAGGTTACAAAATGGATGGGAAGGTAATAGAGCCAGCTAAAGTTAATGTTGCAGTTAAGCCTAAAAAGGTTAAAGAAAAGCCACAAAAAGAGGAAAAATCTGAAGAGGAAAATAAAAAAGAAGGTGATGAATAATGCCTCAAAAGAAAGATTATTATAAACTTTTGGAGATCGATAAAAATGCAACTCAAGAAGAGATTAGGAAAGCTTACAGAAAAATGGTTAAAAAATGGCACCCAGATAGACATCAAGAAAACAAACAATATGCTGAAGAAAAGTTTAAAGAAATCCAAGAAGCTTACGAAGTTTTAAGTAATCCTGAAAAAAGAAAACTATATGATAGATTTGGATTTATACCTGAAGGTGGAGGATACCAACAAAGAGGTGGTCAGCCAGGCGCTGGTGGAGTAGAAGACATATTCAAAGATTTCTTTGGAGGTAGCTCTGGAAACTTTGGTGAAAGTGGCGGAGGCTTCGGAGATTTCTTTGACATGTTTTTTGGATCCGAAAGAAGCTCATCAAGAGGTTCCCGAAGAGCAAAAAGACCTGAGAGAGGTCAAGATATACACGCAACTATATCTTTAAATTTAGAAGAAGTTTTATATGATGTTAAAAAGACCATTGAATACGATAGATACGAACCTTGTAATTCATGTAAAGGAACTGGAGCAGAAAATGGAACGTCTTATTCAACTTGTCCAAGATGTAATGGTCAAGGTCAAATAAACGAAGAACAGAGAACGTTCTTTGGAACTTTTGTAAAAACTTATACATGCCCAACTTGTAATGGAGAAGGAAAAATTATAGAAAAAAAATGTTCAGTTTGTAACGGACAAGGAAAGCTACACAAAAAAGAAAAACTTACAGTAACTATTCCTTCCGGGGTAGAAGATGGATACGTGCTAAGGTTGAGAGAAAAGGGAAATGCAGGTAAAAACGGTGGCCCTGCAGGAGATTTGATTATTCATGTTAAAGTTAATCCAAACAAAAATTTCAGAAGAAAAGGTGCTGATCTTGAAACCGAAATAACCGTAGATTATGTTGAAGCAGCACTTGGAACAGAAGTTAAGATACCAACTCTTGAAGGAGAAATTGTAGAAAAAATTCCAGAAGGAACAAATCCTGGAACAGTTATAAGACTAAAAAATTTGGGAATGCCAAATTTTTCAGGCAAAAAAAGAGGAGATATATACGTAAAAATAAACGTTAAAATTGATAAACCAGGTTTGAGAGAGAAAAAGCATTTAAGAGACTTAGCAAAATTGAAAAAAATAAACATATAATATAAAGGGGGCAGGAAATGACAAAAAATTCAAAAAGTATAGATATCAAAAAAGAAGTATTCGATTACTCTATAATCACCATAGGCACTATACTTACAGCTGTTGGTATAGTATTATTCCTTGTCCCTTACAATATAGTGGCAGGCGGAGTCAGTGGACTTGCCATAGTAATGAATGAATTATTTGGTTGGTGGGTAGGCTTACAAATGATAGTCTACAACCTTTTTTTGTTTGCGTTAGGTTTTAAATTATTGGGAATGGGTTTTGGTGTAAAGAGTATATATAGTGCTATAGCTCTTTCTCTTTTTACAGACTTATTTCAACAAGTGTTTAAGATGAACGAAATACTACCAAATATGATTAATCAAACACAAAATCCTGGATTAGACATGATGCTGATGACGGCTGTATATGGAGCCATTATAACTGGAACTGGTATGGGACTTGTAATTTGGAGAGGAGCCACTACAGGCGGAACTGATATACTTGCTATAATATTCAATAAATATTTCCACGTTTCAGTTGGTACTGGTTTATTAATTGCAGATTCCGTAATTACAGCCTCTTCGATATTAATAAGTCCTATACTACCAATGTATGGTATCATAACAATTTTCATAATGGCAAGGACTATAGACGGTATTGTGACAGGATTAGAGTCGACAAAGACTGTTTTGATAATAAGTGACTATCATGATAGAATAAAAGAGATGATATACAAAGAATTAGACAGAGGAATAACATTCATAAAAGGTGCCGGTGGGTATACTAATAAAGACAAAGAGATTATGATGGTTACCATATCAAGATCTGAAGTCGGTATGTTGAAAAACAACCTACATGAAATAGACGAAAATGCTTTTGTAATAATACTTCCAAATAATGAAGCTTTAGGTTATGGGTTTAAAAAAATAAAATAAATCAAGGCAGGTGTATGACAGAGTGGATGACCCCCAAAGTGGTGAACTGATTTACACACTTTTAGCAATACTGGTTTTACTTGTATTATCTGGATTTTTTTCAGGTTCAGAAACTGCGATGACTGCTTTAGGAAGAGGGAAAATAAAAGATTACCTGGAAAATGAGAATGATGAGAAAAAGAAAAAGAAATTAGAGAAATTTATGCATAGACCAAATCAATATCTAACAACTATTCTAATTATGAATAACATTGTTAATATTTTGGCATCATCTTTGACAACTGTTTTTGTTGTTAATTTATTTCCTGGTTCACAGGGTACTGCAGTTGGTATCGCAACTGGATTTATGACTTTGCTGATTTTAATTTTTGGTGAAATAACTCCAAAAGTATTTGCCAGAGAAAATAGGGAGAAGTTTTTTAGTTTTGTATTTAATCCAATACATTTTTTAAATTTGATTTTGACCCCTATTGTTTGGGTACTTGTAAAAATCACAAATGTTGTTATTAAAGCTTTTGGCGGGGAAAAAATTGATCAAGCTCCTCCTTTTATAACAGAAAGTGAAATTATGACATATCTTGACATGGGACACGAAGAAGGCGTAATAGAAAAATACGAAAAATATTTAATGCAAAGATCACTTGAAATGAGAGATACCTCGGTTAAAGAAATCATGACTCCGAGAGTAGAAATTGTTGCAATGGAAGACAATGAAACGCTTGTAGACCTAATTAAGACAATTAACGAAGAAGGATATTCAAGACTTCCTGTATTTAAAGAATCTATGGACACGATAATTGGAATCTGTTATGCTAAAGATATTTTCAAACTTTTAGATAAAACAGACGATTTAAGTTCTTTAAAAAAAAATGAAATAACAAATCTAATGCATAACCCTTCATTTGTACCCATTACAATGAAAATAAATGATGTACTCAAATTGTTTCTTGCAAACCATACACATATGGCAATTGTTGTTGATGAATACGGCGGAACAGCAGGCTTAGTTACGCTTGAAGATATAATAGAAGAATTAACAGGAGAAATACTCGATGAATACGACGATAAGGTTGAAGAATCAAATATAGTAAGAATAGATGATTATAGCCTTTTAGTAAATGGTTCTACTCCTATAAACGATATAGAAAGAGAATTTGACATAGACTTTCCAGAGACAGAGTTTGAAACTATTGGGGGATTTCTTTTAGAGCAACTTGAAAGATTTCCTAAACCAGGAGAAAATATAGTATTTGATAACTTTGAATTTGAGGTAATATCTGTCACAATAAACAGAATTGATAAAGTTAAAGTCACATATTTGATTCATAGTGAAGAATATGAAGGTGATGGCAAAAATGGACAAGCAAATGATTGACACATTATATAAAAAAGCATTGGAAGTAAGAGAAAATGCTTACGTTCCGTATTCTGATTTTAGAGTTGGAGCTGCGCTTTTAACTGAAGATGGAGAGATATATTTAGGAGCAAATGTAGAAAATGCCTCATACAGTCTCAGTATTTGTGCTGAAAGAAACGCTATATTCAAAGCCAATGCTGATGGGAAAAGAAAGTTCAAAGCTTTGATGGTTGTTGCAGATACTGAAAGACCTATAAGTCCTTGTGGAGCTTGCAGACAAGTAATGGCTGAGTTTGGAGATTACGATGTATACTTGGCTAATTTAAAAGGCGATATAAAAGAAGCGACCTCTTTTGAGCTTTTGCCTTACAATTTCAACAAGGAAGATATGGATGAAAAATAAAGAAGAAGATCATTACAAGGTATTAGTAATTGATGATTCTTATATAAATAGAGTTTTTATAAAAAAGCTTATAAATACTTTTTTACCAAACTATCATTATATAGAAGCAGATTTGGGACTACTGGGAATAGAAAAAGCAAAACAGGAAAAACCGGACGTCATTTTGCTTGATATTATGATGCCTGATTTAAACGGATATGAAGTTTGTAAAAAAATAAAATCAGAAGAAGAATTAAAAGAAATTCCCATTCTTTTTATCAGTGCTTTGAATGACATAGAAGACAAGACAAAAGGTTTTGAGGTAGGTGGAGTTGATTACATAACAAAACCAGCACATTCAAAAGAGATAATAGCAAGAATAAAAACGCACTCCAAGTTATATAGAATTCAAAGAGATCTAAAAGAATATGTTAACAAAGTTGACAGAGATTTGAAAATGGCTCAAAAATTTCAAAGAGAAATGCTTCCCACAAAAGAAACCTTTGATGGTTTAAATATAAAATGGGATTTTCAGCCATCTTTTAACGTTTCTGGAGATATTTTTGGAATAATAGAAAAAAAAGATGAGACCTTTGTTTATATCGTCGATGTTTCTGGACATGGAGCTGCCTCTGCAATGCTTTCATTAATCATAAAGAGAGAGATAGAAAGTGTAATTGTGGATAAAGGGAATTCAGACCTTAGAGAGATTCTTTTTCAGCTTGATGATAAAGAAAAATCTCTTTTTTCTGATGGAGTATATTTTACAGCGGCCATCGTAAAGTTGGAAGATGATAAAATTACAATTTGTAATGCAGGGCACATATCCCCTATAATATATAAAAATGGAGAAATAGAGACATTTAAAAACAACAATTTTCCTTTGGGAATGGGACTTATTGACAAAAAAGAGAAAATAATTTTAGACGAAACGTCTTTCAATAAAAATGATATATTCGTAATGTTTACAGATGGTTTAGTTGAAGCAGAGAACAAAGAAGGAAAACAATTTGGAGATCAAACGATAAGGAATATATTAAGAGAAGGGGATTTTGAAGATATTACGGATATTATAGAAAAAATTAAAAAAGAATTTTCAGATTTTTTAAATGAAGAGAAACCTGAAGATGATATAACTTTATTAGTGGGTAAAAAAGTTAAATAAATTCTAAAAATCAGCCTTAATTTATTAAGGCTTTTTTTAAAAATAATTTGTAGAAATAGAAATCAAAGATTTCTATAAAAAAACAAAAGAGGTGCCTTATGAAATTTTACGAGAAGGAATTGAATAAAAATGTTATTTTTCAAGGTAATATAATAGACATGGAAAAATACGACATAGAGTTACCAAACAAGAAAAAAGCCACAAGAGAGGTTATAAGGCATCCTGGAGCGGTGGGGGTTCTTGTAATAGATGATGAGAATAAAATATGGCTTGTAGAACAATACAGATTTCCAATAGCACAAAATCTTTTGGAAATACCAGCTGGAAAAATGGATCATGGAGAATCTCCAGAACAAACTGCAAAACGAGAACTCAAGGAAGAAACAGGGATTGTTTCAGAAAATTTGATTTCTCTTGGCAAAATATATACAACAGCTGGTTTTTCAGACGAAGTTATTTATCTTTATTTGGCAAAAAATATAACGATTTCATCTCAAAAATTAGACGATGATGAATTTTTAGATATAATTAAGTTGGACTATGAGGATTTTAAGAAAAAAATTTTAAAAAATGAGATCACCGATTCAAAAACACTGGCAGCGTTTGCCAGGTATGAATTATTAAAACAATCACAGGAGGGAAATATATGATAAGAACTCGATTTGCACCAAGCCCGACGGGATATTTACATGTTGGAGGAGCCAGAACAGCTCTATTTAATTTTTTATATTCAAAACATGAAAAAGGTACTTTTGTTCTAAGAATAGAAGATACCGATATAGAAAGATCAACCATAGAATCAGAAAACCAACTTATCGATGCAATGACATGGCTGGGATTAGACTGGGACGAAGGGCCAAAAATGGAAGGAGATTTTGGACCTTACAGACAATCAGAGAGAATAGAAATATACAGAGAGAAAGCAAATGAATTAATTGAATTGGGTAAGGCGTATGAAGCATATATTTACCCTGAAGAAATTGATAAAATAAAAGAAGACCTACTTTCTAAAGGAAAACCACCACATTTTACCGAAGAGATGATATCTCAATTCAATTCTGAAGAGAGAAAAGAAGAATATATGAAAAAATACAAACATCCAGTTGTATTTTTCAAAATGCCAAGAAAAGATTATGTGTTAAATGATCTGATAAAAGGTGAAGTGACATTTAAAAATGGTGCTGTTGGTGATTTCATTTTGATCAGAAGTAATGGCCTTCCTACATACAACTTTGCAGTTGTTGTTGATGATATGATGATGAAAATATCACACGTTATTAGAGGAGATGACCATCTTTCAAATACTTTGAGACAAATAGCTGTTTACGAAGCATTTGAAGTTGAAGTACCTAAATTCGCACATGTTTCTATGATTCTTGGACCAGATGGTAAGAAATTGTCTAAAAGGCATGGAGCCACATCAGCAGAAGAATTTAGAAATAGGGGATATCTTCCCGAAGCTGTTCTTAATTATTTGGCTCTCTTGGGTTGGTCCCATCCAGAAGGCAAAGAAATTTTAACATTAAACGAAATTATAGATAATTTCACTTTTGATAGAGTAAATTCAAGTCCGGCTGTATTCGATGAAAAGAAATTAAAATGGATGAATGGAAATTACATTAGAAGTGCCGATACAGATAGAATACTAAAACTATCTATTCCTTTCATTATAAAAGCTGGTGTATTAACAGAAGAACAATGTGAGGGCAATAAAAAATGGCTAAAAGAAGCTATAGAACTTGTAAAAACATCTGTTGAAGAACTATCAGAAGTACCAGATGAAATTTCTATTTTTATAAAAAATTTTGAACCAGATTTGGAAAACAAAGAATTCATTGAATATTTAAACGCAGATGGAGTTAAAAATGCTTTTAGAATAACTCTGGATAAGTTTAACAACGATGAAGATTGGACTGTTAGCACAGTTTTAGACAACTTAAAAATAGCTATGAAAGATGCCAAACCAGCAAAAAAACCTTTTTACATGGCATTGAGAAAAGCGTTAACAAATCAATTTCATGGACCTGATCTTGTTAGATCTGTACACTTAATAGGGAGGGCAAGAGCCATTGAAAGATTGGAAATGGTGATAGAAAATGAATATTAAGATTTTTGATAGTTTGAAAGGGCAATTAGTTGATTTTAAGCCTATTCAAAAAGATAAAGTCACTATGTATGTTTGTGGACCAACCATATACAATTACGTTCATGTTGGTAATGCGAGACCGATGATTGTTTTTGATGCATTCAGAAGATTTTTGGAATATTCTGGTTATAAAGTGGTTATGGTTCAGAACTTTACAGATATAGACGACAAATTGATCAATAAAGCTAATGAAGATGGAACTACAATAGACGTAATTGCAAATAGATTTATAAACGAATATTATAGGGACGCCCTTAAACTTGGCGTAAGGTCAGCCAATTTCCATCCAAAAACAACAGATTATGTCCCTCAAATAATAGAGTTTATAAAAACTCTTATAGAAAAAGGCTATGCCTATGAAGCTAAAAATCACGATGTTTACTTTAACGTCAGAAAGTTTAAAAAATATGGAGAATTATCTCATAGAAAAGTAGATGACATGAGAGCAGGATCTCGCATTGAAGTAAACAGCGACAAAAAAGATCCCTTAGACTTCACTCTTTGGAAAACATCTAAAAAGGGAGAACCTTTCTGGGATTCTCCTTGGGGAAAAGGTAGACCTGGATGGCACATAGAATGTTCAGTTATGTCTACTGAACTGTTAGGGGATACTTTTGATATTCATGCGGGTGGAAATGATCTCATATTCCCACATCATGAAAACGAAAGAGCCCAATCTCTTGCCAAAACAGGTAAAGAATTTGCAAACTACTGGATGCACAACGGTATGATAAAATCTTCTGGAGACAAAATGTCAAAATCCATAGGTAATATATGGCTGGTTAGAGAGCTTTTAGAAAACTTTGATGCTGATACAGTGAAATTCTTCATACTGTCAAAACATTACAGAGCACCTTTGGAATTTTCCGAAGAAGGGCTAATATCTCAAAACAAGTCAGTTGTAAGGATAAAAGAGACCCTAAAAAAAGTAGAAGAAAAATACGATAACTATGTTCCAAATATAAATTGTTCAAAAAATATGAAAGAAATTATAGAAGAAGCTAATAAATACTTGTCTGACGATTTCAACACACCAAGAGTTATAGCAATGATATTTGACTTATCAAAAGAATTGAACAAAGCAATAAATGACAATGAAGAAAAGAAAATTTTAGAAATATATCATTTGATAAAAAATAATTTGGGCCCAATATTGGGGTTGTTTGAAGTTCCAGAAAATTCAAGTGGTGGTGAAAACATAGTAGATTTTTTAATACAAGAACATATTCAAATTAGAAACCAAGCAAGGGAAAACAAAGATTTTGATACTGCAGATAAAATAAGGGATGATCTTTCTAAAAAAGGAATAATTCTTAAAGACACCCCGGATGGAACTGAATATAGTATAAAAAATAAACAATGAATATTTATATAAAGTAATAAAATGATATAATTTAATAAGTATATATTTTCCGGAGGTGTTTGCTAATGATAGATGTAAAAGTAGTTAACGCTGTTTTAAATTCATTGGTTACGACATTTAAATCAGCAGCAAAAACGGATATAAAGATAGATAAACCCCAGTTAATGAGCAAAATTGATAAGAGCTATGAAGTAGTTACCACTATTGGATTTAATGGAGTATTAGAGGGTAATTTAATTTATACCTTGAATGAAGAGTCAGGTAAAAACATAGTAAACAATATGATGGAAGGCATGATGCAAGTAGATTCTATGGATGATATGGCTTTATCAGCTATTGGTGAACTTGGAAATATGATTTCGGGTGCAGTAGCCATTTCTATGGAAAAAATAGGTTATTCTATAAATATAACTCCTCCTTCTGTTGTTGAAGGAAAAGAGATGAAAGTTTCTGTAGATGGAAATATTTTGAAGTTCAAGGGATTAATAGATGATACAAAAGAGATAGATCTTTATCTGGTTGTAAAAAGATAATAGTCCAGCATAAAAAGAAGATGCTTAGATTATATTCTAAGCATCTTCTTTTTATTAAAGTATTATTTAATTTCAAAAACTCTTGCTTCAAAAGGATTTATTGTAATTTTTAATCTTCCATCTTGAATTTCCCAGTTGCTTTCTCCTCTTCTGTAATTTTCTACAAGCGTAGTAATTTTGTGATACCCTTTCCAAGTGTGGAATCCAAGGTCAATATCAAAGAAGAAAGGAAATTCATCACTCAAATTAACAGGTATTAAAATGCCTTTTTGCCCATTCCAATAGAAGAAAACAAAAGCTTTCTCTCCAAAGTCAATGAATCTAAAACTGTTCATATCTGAAGTTAGATCAACGTATTTTTCTTTTATAGTTCCCAAGAGTTTTAACAGTTTGACCATGTGATGGTCGGTGTCCCAATGTAAAGCATACCAATCAAAAAACGCAAGCTTGCCATAGAACTGATCGTTTGGTGGTAACTGTTTAAACTTTTCTTCTACAGGATCTTCAAAATCTAAACCTGTATTCATAGGTTGTGGTTCAAAAATTTCGTATCCTGAATTAATAAATGTAATTCCATTAGGCATAAATGTGTTTAGCACTGCTGAAAGTTTGGAAAACTTTTCTCCGTAAACTCTTGTTACAGCTCTTGGAGAATCTGGTGTTTCTGCAGTTGCAAAAGCAGGCGTTACTAACTCAGGCATGATTTTTTGTGAGAATTTTTTAAGCCAACCTTCATCTACTCTTGGTTCTGACCACCAAGAATTGCCAAGAATACCGTCGTATCCGTTGTTTTTTGCCCTTTTATCATTGTCCATATTTAATTCTTCTGCAATTATAGCAAAAGCTGGATCGTATTCTTTTGCTTTTTTAATGATCATCCCTTCTAACTCATCTGGTAAAGCGTGGCCCATATCCAATCTGGCGCCGTCTATTCCAAAATTTCTTTGGTAAAATGGCATAATATCAGCTATGATTTTCCACAATTCTTCGTTTTTTTCTGTCCCAGGAAAATTACTTGATTTAATCACATCGAATAAAACGTATGGCGGTTGATCATCAGAAACAAATTTCTGAGCTGCAGATGGATGAGTTTTAAATAGCCTTAAAAAAGTCACGTCATCCCATGGAGGCTGTGGATCATTTATCCAATCAGAAAAACCAGGAACTGTTATAACTTTAAATTCTTTTGCTATTTCATCCAAGAAATCAGGATTATCTTTGTTGTTTTTAACAAATTTTCCCCATTTTTTTGGATTTTGAGTTTTTGGATCCCACCTGAACTTTTTCAAATGCTTGATTACTTCTGGATCGTTGTAAAGAGTTTCCAAATTATCTTCAGAAGGTAATTCAAACTTCAAAGATTTAATTTTCGGTGGTTTAAATGAGTTCAATTCTTTTACGTCTATCCAATAGAACCAATCTGGGTGCTCCAAAATAAGCCTGTTATCTCTTGCAGAAGTTCTTGGGACAAAGTCAAGCATAACTTTGATTCCCATAATATGAGCTGCTTCTACAAAAGCACCGAATTGTTCATTTGGGGTAAATTCATTGCCTAAAAGAGTGTCTTTATAATCTTGTTCAACACTAAAAAAGTCTTTTACAGAATATGGAGAGCCAACTTCCCCTTTTTTGAACTTGTTAGACGATTGGCTAATAGGTAGTAAATATATACAGTTTACATTGTATTGTTTTAGATATGGTAACAAAGAGATCATTTTTAAGAAAGTACCTGATTCGGTGTATCCCTTTTTATCAACGGGCATAAAAATTGAAGAATTATCGTGAGTATAAGCAGCAGTTGCCCTCACATGAGCCCCATAAATAACAGATTTTTTAATCCAATCAGCTGATTTTTCACCGGTTACAAATGATAGTGGTTTTGAGTAATCGTTAGTTGATTCACGGTTTTTTATAATTTCTTCTATTATTTTTGAATGGAATTCATAAGGATTAACAAAAAACTTTCTACCTTTTAATTTTACCTGTCCTTCGTATCCTTCTGGCATCCATCTTTTCGGTATTGCATAATCATAATTTCCTTGATCTACTTTTTCCTTAAGATGTTCCAAAACTTTATTTAATACTTTCATGGTTAGCCTCCTCAGAAACTATATCTATTTTTGGCGGAGACGGTGGGGTTCGAACCCACATGAGACAGAGTCTCACCGGTTTTCGAGACCGGCCCCTTAGCCAATTCGGACACGTCTCCAAATAAAAATGCTTTCGAATAATTATATCATAAAGATTTTATTAAATAACGTGTTCTATTTTATCGTAAACATTTTTTAAAATGGTTTTTAATTCATCATTTTCTTTCTTCAACAATTCGTTTTCTTTTTTTAATTTTTCGTAATCAGCGTTTTTTACTGAGCAAGATTCTTTTTTTTCTGACTCTTCAAGAACTTCATGCTCTTTTATGGCTCTTTTCATTATATCCAGTATGAATTGAGCAGCTTCTTTGTTGTTTGTGTGAATAGAGTGAAATATGATTACGTTGTAAGTTGGTATTATGTCTTCTGAATTATCGTATTTATTTTTAAAAAGATTTTCTATTATATCTGCTTCAGATTTCTCTTTGAAATCTTTTTTCAATATTTGCAATTTTCTATCATAGTCTTTCATAAAAAGTTTGTATATTTCGGAAAATGATTTTTCAAAAAATTCTTCTTTTGGAAAATGTGAATTTTCAGATATTTTAGAGAAAAGATCAACATAGAATCTTCGAAGAATCTCCAAAGGTTTTGGCCTTTCTTTTTCTGGGTCTGCATACCTTTCTGCAAACATTTTAGCTAATTCTAAGTTCATTAAAAAATTGCTACCAAAACAATCGATTAAGAACATTATATAATAGCTTTTTTTCTTTCCAAGTTTATATAGTTGGTCTAAGTCATCGTAGTTTTTATCTACATAATGGGTTACTTTGTTTATCGTTTCCATTACAAAGGATTTATAATTGCTGAATTCAAAAGGCACAAAATACATGAAATCCCCCCCTCATTTCATTTTCTGTAGCTTCTAAATTAATTATACATTATTTTTTTGTGAATATAAAAAATAAATCAATGCTTTATGCATTGATTTATTCTCTCATAAATATATATTTGGTTTTTTTACTCTCTATTTTTTCAACCGGATATTTTTTTTCTTCATTTTGAAAAATTAAGTGTTGAATTATTTTTTCTTTGTTTTTAAACTTTGAAAATACCACTATTTTTTCAGCTCTATTTATCAAATTGAATGTTATTGAAACTCTATGTGTTTTCGGATTTCCGTAATTTTCAACATAATCAATCAGCTTTTCGCTATTCAGTATCTCAGAATCAGGGAATAAAGAGGCAGTGTGTCCATCATCCCCCATTCCTAAAAGCACCAAATCTGGAGAAGTAGCTTTCTTTTGCCTAATAATTTTTTCGTAGTTTTCTACACTTTTGTCTATACTCAAATCAGTTTTAACGGGATACAAATGTAAATCGTATCCCTTCAAATGATCAAAAAAGTGTTTTTTTGTATTTCCAAAATTACTATCAGATGAATCATAAGGTAAAAACCTTTCGTCCCCAAAAAAGAAGTTGATTTTATCCCACTTTATTTTTTGATGCGATTTTTTAGAAATAATATAATCGTATAATTCAAGAGGAGTTGAACCTCCAGAAAGAAAAACATTAAATTTTTTTTTGTTTTTTATAGCGTTAAAATAACTTTTTTTGAAGATATTATATACACTTTTTAAATAAGACATCTTATCATCATAAATAAAAATACTCATATAATCATTCCCCTGGATTTACCCAATTATCTTCATTGAACAAGCCTTCTGAAATATCAGGCCCCCAAGAACCAGATTTATAAAAATGTAAAATATCTGGATTGTTGTCCCATTCTTGTAGAATTTCATCTATTATTTCCCAACTTGTTTCCATGGCATCTGATCTTACAAAAAGAGTTTGATCGTCCAAAATTACATCTAAAAACAATCTTTCGTAAGCTTCTGGTGGGTCAAAGTCGAAAAATTCAGAATATCTAAAGTCCATATTCAAATCGTTTAAACATAATTTAGAGCCGGGTTGTTTTGCCTGTAAGTTTAAGCTAAAACCTTCGTTAGGTTGAATGTTCAAAGTTAAAATATTTTTGTGTGGTTTCAGCTTATTTTTTGAAAATATGGAAAAAGGAACTTCTTTGAAATGGATAGATATTTGACTGTTTTTTAATTTTAATCTTTTCCCCGATCTCAAATAAAAAGGGACACCACTCCATCTCCAATTATCTATATACATTTTTGCAGCTACATAAGTTTCTCTTTGAGAATTTGGATCAACATTTTTTTCATCTCTATAAGCTTTTACCTTTTCTCCATTTATGGTTCCTTCTATATATTGGCCTTTAATTATTTTTTTGTTAATGTCTTCTACCTTTAAGGGTCGAACGGATTTTAAAAGTTTATATTTTTCGTCTCTCACACTTTCAGCATCAAGCTGAGCAGGTGGTTCCATTCCTACCAAAGCAAGGAGTTGAAGCATATGATTTTGAAACATGTCTCTTAAAAGGCCAGAATTTTCAAAATATCCAGCCCTTGAACCAATACCCAAATCTTCAGTAACGTTTATCTGAACGTGATCAATGTACTTGTAATTCCATATAGGCTCAAAAATAGTGTTGGCAAATCTAAACATAAGAATGTTTTGAACAGTTTCTTTACCCAAATAATGATCTATTCTGAATATTTGTTCTTCTTCTAAATAATTATGTAGTTCTTTGTCTAATCTTTTAGAACTGTTAAAATCACTTCCAAAGGGTTTTTCAACTATCACCTTTGGAAATATAGTATCAGTTTTTTTAAGCATGCCATTATTTCCAAGTTTTTTTATTATATCCATATAAACTATTTGAGGAGTTGCAAAGTAGAACAATCTGTTGTAGTTTGTCTTGTGTTTTTCATCGAGCTCATCCATCTTTATTTTCAAATTTTGATATAAATTTTTGTCTGTATAGTCTCCATTTAAATAGTAAATTTTTTCTAATAATTTATTAACTTCTTTATTAGATTTATTCAAAGCATCTTTTATAAGTTCTCTATATGATTCACTATCTAAATTTGTTCTGCCAACTCCAAGTATATATGTGTTTTCAGACAATAGGTTTCTTTTTTGTAAGTTGAACAGTGAAGGTATGAGTTTTTTTAATGTCAAATCACCACTTCCACCAAATATTACAATTGAAGCGGGATCTCCTTTTATATCTTCACAAGTTTCAGAATTATTTATAGTTTCTTTCATTTTTCATCACTCTTTTGGGGGTTTGCTGCTTGAATTTTTCCAGCACCAGCTTTTTTTGATTTTACAGTTTCTTCTTTTGAGTATATTACGTGACCGCCAAACTGGTTTCTCAAAGCTGCAACAACTTTGTCAGAAAACACATCTTCCTGTCTTGATTGGAATCTTTTGAAAAGAGAATTACTAATAACAGGAACTGATACCCCCGATTCAATAGCTGCGTTTACAGTCCAGCGAGCTTCTCCTGAATCTTCTACATATCCTTGGATTTTATCAAGCTCTGCATCTTCCTTAAAAGCATTTTCTATAAGTTCAAGTAGCCAAGACTTTATAACACTCCCATGATTCCAAATCTTAGAAACTTCTGACATATCAATGTTCCCATATTCAGAGGCCTTGAGAACTTCAAATCCTTCACCATAAGCTTCCATAAGTCCATACTCAATTCCATTGTGAACCATTTTAACAAAATGTCCAGCACCTGTGGGACCGCAATACATGTAACCATCTTCTGGAGCTAAGGATTTTATAATAGGCAACATACGATCGTAAATTTCTTTTTCTCCGCCAATCATTGTTGAATAACCCCTGGTCAATCCCCAGACACCACCAGAAATTCCAGCATCTACATAGTGAATGCCCAATTTCTTGAATTCTTCAAACCTTAATTTATCTTTTTTGTAGTGGCTGTTACCCCCGTCTACTAATATGTCATCTTTTTCCAAAATATCTTTTAATTTTTCAAAATATTTATCTGTAACTTCACCTGCTGGAAGCATTGACCAGACAATTCTTGGTCTATCCATTTTCAAAATGTCTTCGAGTTTTTCTGCAACAATAGCCCCTTCTTTTTCTAATTCTTTCGCTTTTTCTATAGTTCGGTTATGAACCCAAACTTCGTGTCCATCGTTTAATAATCTTTTTGCCATATTTTTACCCATTCTACCTAAACCAATAATAGCAATTTTCATAAAAGCCCTCCTAAATAACGTGTAGATATCCCCGGCAATATAAACACGATTAAAATTATTTCATTTAAATTGTATCACTTTTAGATTTAATTTATTAAAATGAGTTATAAAAATACGGTTAAGGGGTATTATGCGTTTTTGTATATTTTGTTCTCTATCTTTTCAATCAATTCATCCACAAAATTTTCGTGTTCAACAATATCGTTTTTATTTCCATCAACGATCAACAAATTAGAATGGTTGTATTTTGATATCCACAATTTGTAAAGTCTATCGAGCTGTTTCCAATAATCATCTGGGACTTGCATTTCCATTTTTCTCCCTCTTTTAGCGATCCTGTTTTTGATAGTTTCCACGTTGGTATCAATGTAAATTGTCAAATCTGGTTTTTTGATAAATTCCAACATCGTATAAAAAATATCTCTGTAAGCTGAGTATTCTTTATCTGTCATTTTACCAGTTAAATGTAGATTTTTAGCAAAAATCTCTGCATCTTCATAAATAGTTCTATCCAAAATAGCATTTTTCCCAGATTCAATTATTTTTTTAATACTCTTAAATCTATGAAACAAAAAATATGTTTGAAGATGATAAGACCATTGTTTCTGATCATAGTAAAAGTCTTCTAAAAAGGGATTATCATCGACAGATTCGTAATAAGGAAGAAAGTTCATTTTTTCTGACAAAATCCTTGTATATGTAGATTTACCCGCACCAACATTACCAGCTAAAACGATCATCTTTGCACTCATATCTATACCTCCATATATTTTTTTATTTTATTGACTAAATTGTCTAATTGCTTTTCATCAAAAACGTTAAATTCATTAGCGTCAATAAGGATAACGTTATCCATATCTTTTAAATATTTTTTGTAGTTTTTATTCAAATTTGCCAAATAATTTTTGTCCAATTTTATTTCCATGGATCTATTTCTTTTTTTTATTCTGTTTACCACAGTATCTACAGATGTATCTAAATAAACTATCAAATCACTTCTTGCAGATTTGATATTCAAAATGTTATAGATTGATTTAAATTTTTTTAATTCTTCTTTGTTTTTAATAGTTGTTTCAGCAAAAACAAGGTTTTTAAACATATCATAATCTGATATAATAAGACCGTCTTGATTGTCATTTTTAAGTTGAGAATATCTTGAAACAAGAAAAAACATCTCTGTTTCAAAAGCCACATCAGCTTTTTCATACAATAAAGAAAGATAAGGGTTTTTTTCAAACTCTTCAAGAATTAAATAATCTGCATCCATTTTTTCAAAAAGTGCGTTTGCCAAAGTCGTCTTTCCAGAACCAATGTTTCCTTCTAAAGTTATTTTATATTTTTTGTTCATTTTAATCCCTCCTACTTCTATATATCGTATCATATATAAACTAAAAATACAATATATGGTAAAAATTTTCAGTTAGAAGAAGGAACTTGAAAGAATGGAAATCAGAGACTTCTGTTGTTAGAAGCTGGTTGTTAGTGGTTAGAAAAAACATTAAGATTAAGAAAAATATTTAACCAAAAACAAACAACAAAAAATCACAACCAAAATGCATAGCATTTTATCTTAAAAAAATCCTGATTAAAATATTTTCAAAAATTTACTCACCCTTTTAATTTTGATAAAATATGATATAATTTTTGAGGAAGAAAATATAAGCTAATAATTACACTATACAAGGAGGTTTTAGAATTGAACGGTTTTTTAAATATCACAGATGATGTTTTTTATGTAGGTGTAAACGATAGAGATACCCATCTTTTTGAAAACATGTGGCCTTTAGATAAAGGGGTATCTTATAATTCCTATATCATAAGAGATGAAAAAAACGTACTTGTAGATACGGTAAAAGTAACTAAAATTAGGGAATTTTTAGAAAAGGTAAGAAGTTTATTAGATGGTCAAAAGATCGACTACTTAGTTATAAACCATATGGAACCAGACCATTCAGGTTCTATAACAGAAATTTTGGAAGAATACCCTGATTTGAAGATAGTTGGAAACAAAAAGACTTTTGAATTTTTAGAAAATTTTTACGGTGTAAAAGATAACCTCTATGAAGTAAAAGACGGAGACGAACTCGATATTGGAAACCACAAATTAAAATTTGTCATGACTCCTATGGTTCATTGGCCAGAAACTATGATGACATATGAAACTACAGAAAAGATTCTTTTTTCTGGTGATGCTTTTGGTGGATTTGGAACTTTGGACGGCGGAGTTTTTGATGATGAAGTTAACCTTGAATTTTATGAAAGTGAAATAAGAAGATACTATTCAAATATAGTTGGTAAATATTCTATGATGGTTCAGAGGGCTTTAAAAAAATTGGAAGGTGTAGAAGTTAAATATGTTTGTGCCACACACGGCCCAGTTTGGAGAGATAACCCATCAAGAATAATAGATATTTATGATAAATGGAGTAGATATGAAACAGAAGAAGGGGTAGTTATAATTTATGGTTCTATGTATGGAAACACAGAGCATATGGCTGATTATTTGGCTAGAAAACTATCCGAAGAAGGAATAAAAAACATAAAGATAATGAATGTTTCAAAGGTGCACCTTTCTCATTTAATAAATGAAATTTGGAGATTCAAAGGTATTATTTTAGGAAGTTGCACATACAACACCGGACTTTTCCCTCCGATGGAAGAGTTGGCACATTGGTTAGAACACACAGGAATTAAAAACCATGTAATGGGTATTTTTGGAACATACGGCTGGTCAGGAGGCGGTGTTAGTACCCTTGAAAAATATGCAGAAAAGATGAAAATGCCTTTAGTGGGTGAATCTGTAGAAGCTAAGTTATCGGCAAATAGAGAAGATTTGAAGAAGCTGAACGAATTGGCTAAAAATATGGCTAAAGCTGTTAAAGAATAAAAAACAAAAGCTGTGAATGCAAAATTCACAGCTTTTTTAATTTATAAGGCGTAATCCTTTTGAAGTCAAACTTTTTTCAATGAATGCGAGTATTACATCTGTAAAAATTGCCATTAGAGAAACTGGTATAGCACCGCTTATAATCATTGCATAATCAAAATAAGAAAGACCTATGAAAATAATTTCTCCCAATCCTCCAGCACCGACAGCCGAAGCTATAGTAGTAGTTCCTATGTTAATTATAGCTGAATTTCTCAATCCAGAAAAAATCGTTGAAATGGAGTTTGGTATTTCGATAGACCACAAAACTTTATTTTTAGTCATCCCCATTCCTTTTGCAGCTTCTATCATTTTTTTATCCACACTTAACAAACCAGAAGCGGTGTTAAAAACAATTGGCACTAATGAATATAGAAAAAGGGCAAAAATAGAGGGAGCTGCTCCTATGCCCATAAAGACAAAAACAAGAGCTATTACTGCAATTGAAGGAACAGATTGGGTAATGCTTGTTATAGAGAGAACTACTTTTCCAACTTTTTGTCTTCCTGGTCTGCTGACAAAAATACCTATGGCCATTCCAACTATTATTGCAAGAACCCAAGAGGTTAAAAATAGATAAGTGTGTTGAAAAGTTTTTGTCATTATATAACCAAAATTTTCTGTCATATAAGTGATTACATCCTGCATATCACTCACCACCAGAGTTTATCTTTTTGAATATAGAGCTGAAGTCTATTATACCAACTACTTTATTGTCGTTATCTACTACTGGTAATGTGCTTACTCCTGCTCTAAGCATTATATTTAAAGCATCGAAAAGGCTTAAATGATTCTTTAATTTATACGTTTTCATGATACTTTTCAAATTTTTATTATCCCCTAAATTGTTTAATCCTCTATTTTCAACAAAACCAAAAAATTTATCGTTTTTTGTTAAAATTATTATTTTTGAATCTTCTTGTTTTGCTTTTTCTAAGTCAAATTTATCAACGTCATATGTTTTTGGTATTTCAGATAAAGAATCAGAAACCTTCAAAAATTCTAGAGTTTTGAACTCACTGTCCTCCCCCAAAATATTTCTAACAAATTGATTTTTTGGGTTTTTAACAACTTCCAGAGTGGACCCTTCTTGTTCTACTTTCCCTTGATTAAGTATGACAATTCTGTCTCCAAGTTTTATAGCTTCTCTAATATCATGTGTCACAAAAACTATAGTTTTTTGTATTTTTTCTTGAATTTCTAAAAAACCATCTTGCAAAGTTTCTCTGTTTATTGGGTCTATGGCTCCGAAGGGTTCGTCCATAAGCAAAATATTCGGGTCTGCTGCCAAGCCTCTTGCAACACCAACTCTTTGCCTTTGACCTCCAGATAATTGAGCAGGATATTTTTTGGCATTTATGGATGGATCTAAATTCACCATATCCAACAATTCATAAACTCTGTTTTTTATTTTGGCTTCATCCCATTTCAACAATCTTGGAACAACAGCTATGTTGTCAAAAACGGTCATGTGAGGGAACAGTCCAATTTCTTGTATAACATATCCCATGCTTCTTCTTAAATCGATAGTGTTTATGTTATCAATTGATTTTCCATCGATTATTATGTCTCCAGATGTTCTTTCTATAAGCCTATTCAACATTTTTAGGATGGTAGTTTTTCCACAACCAGAAGGACCTATTAGAACAGATAATTTTTTATCTTGAAATTCTAAGTTTATGTTATTTACCGCAGTGAAATCATTATAATTTTTTTTGAGATTTTTTAATTGTATTGACATAAGTTCCTCCTATTCTTTTATTTTTAGTCCCTTTGGTGTTATAAGATCTTCAAAAAGCATCAATCCATAATTACTCAAAATCCCTAATATAGATACCGCCAAAACTCCAGTTATAACCATTTCATATCTTGATCTGGTTAAACCAGCAAAAATAAAATAACCTAAACCCCCTGCAGCTACAAAGTATCCAAGTGTAGCAACACCAACCCCCATGACTACAGCATTTCTTACACCAGACATAATAATGGGAATAGACAGTGGAAGTCTAATTTTTAACAAAATTTGAGTATCAGTCATGCCCATCCCTTTTGCAGATTCAATTGTATTTGGGTCCAAAGATCTGGCGGCAACAACTGTGTTTCTTATTATTGGCAAGAATGAATAAATTGTTAAAGCAATAACAGCTGGAGTAATGCCTAATCCAGCGTTGAAAGGGGCTAAAGCAACAACCATTATTCCAAACAACGCTAATGATGGTATAGTCATTAAAACGCTTGCAATATAAATAATTATATTGGCTAATTTTTGATTTCTTGATATGAAAACACCTATGGGTACGCCTATGCCTATCGAAAAAGGAAGGGATAGACCGATTATTTTTAAATGATTTAATAACTCAGCTGAAATGGAGCTCCAATTTGTGGTTATGTAATCCCATATATTCAATTGAAACATCTCCTTTTTTAATTAAGCAATACTACAATTATTATAGCATAAATAAAAACTATGATTTATTTTATAAGAATTAGTTAGCTAATGGAGAACTATCGATTTATACAATTCCTTATTGAAAAATATTATGAATAATCTAATTTTTTTCAATTCCAAAAAAAGAGTAAAATTATAATGGGCTAATATTTATAGTTTTATAGTTTTTCTCATTTTCAAACCAAACGGAGGTGTTCTAATGAATGGCTTATGGGTTTTATTAATAGTACCAGTATTTGCACTTTTTTTAGCAAGACTTAATTTCAAACGTGTACTTAAGTTGCCTGAAGGAACAAAGGAAATGCAGGAAGTGGCAAAAGCTATAAGGGTAGGAGCTAACACTTTTATCAACCATGAATACAGAATGATTTCTATCTATGTGGTTTTTATTGGAATTGGTTTGTCAATATTAATAGATTGGTATGTAGGAATTGCTTTTGTTTCGGGAGCATTGATGAGTGCTCTTGCTGGAATGGTGGGTATGAAAATTGCAACCTATGCTAATGTGAGGGTTGCTAATGTTGCAAGAGAAGAGAGAAAAATTGGTAAAACTTTAAAAACAGCTTTCACAGGCGGTAGTGTAATGGGACTATCTGTTGCTGGATTTGCCTTGACAGGATTGATATTGATGTATGTTATTTTTGGTGATATTTTTGGACAATTAAATCCAGAAAATATTGTCATAAGAATAAATTGGTTGAATATTAACTATATTCCATTCACTATGACCGTATCAGGATATGCTTTAGGTTGTTCTATAATAGCTATGTTTGACAGAGTTGGTGGAGGTATTTATACAAAAGCCGCTGATATGGGAGCGGACTTGGTAGGTAAAACAGAATTAGCTTTACCAGAAGATGACAGAAGAAATCCTGCTACAATAGCAGACAACGTTGGAGATAATGTTGGTGACGTTGCAGGACTTGGAGCAGATTTACTTGAAAGTTATATTGGTTCTATTATTTCAGCAGTTGTTTTGATATTATATACAAATTTTCTTTTGGGACCAGAACAATTTTCGCACGATTCAACAATAAAGTTATCTCTGTTTCCGTTGTTTTTTACAGCTTTAGGGTTGATCTCTGCCATGATAGGAATTATGTACATAATATTTAGAAAAAATTCAGAAAATCCACATGGAGAGTTAAATAGATCGCTGTTTATGTCAGCGTTTTTGACTCTTGTTTTTACTTTTGTTATGACATGGTTTTATTTAGGGGGAATACCTGCAGAAGAGCTTGATACAATTGGCTTTAAATTTGGATTTTTATCTCCTTGGATATCAGCTGTAGTTGGTATAGTTGTTGGAATAATTATTGGATTGTTAGCTGAGTATTATACCAGTGAAAAATATAAACCAACTCGAAATTTATCTGAATTTGCAAAAGGCGGGCCAGCTATAGTAATCACAAAAGGATTAGCTCTTGGTATGAGGAGTGTTTTCTTGCCTGCATTCATGCTTATGCTTGGTATTTTGATTTCATATGAAATGTCTGGTTTATACGGAGTTGCGATGGCAGCAATAGGAATGCTTTCTTTTGTAGCTGCAACTGTATCAGTTGATTCTTATGGACCAATAGCAGATAACGCAGGCGGAATAAGTGAAATGACAGGCTTACACGAATCTGTAAGGAAAATAACAGATAAATTAGACTCAGTTGGTAACACAACTGCAGCTATAGGGAAAGGATTTGCAATAGGTTCCGCTGGATTGGCAGCTCTATCACTATTTGCATCTTACATATATGCCCAAGCGGGGCCAGGGGATTCTGGCATAGTTAATCTAAACCAAGTTTTACAATTGAATTTGATTAGTTCTAAAACAATATCAGGGGCAATATTTGGTGCATCACTCCCATTTTTCTTTAGTGCTTTTTTAATAGACGCTGTTGTAAATGCTGCTAATAAAATGGTTTCGGAAGTTAGAAGACAGTTTAAGGAAATTCCTGGATTGATGGAAGGTAAAAGTGATCCAGATTACGAAAGATGCATAAGAATTAGTTCTGAAGGTTCTTTAAAGGAAATGAAAATACCTGCTTTTATATCTGTAGCCACACCTATAATTAGTGGATTTATATTTGGCCCTGACTTTGTTGGTGGATTATTAGTAGGAACAACATTAAGTGGTATAATGCTTGCGATATTCTCTGCCAATTCTGGAGGAGCTTGGGATAATGGTAAGAAAAATATAGAAGCCGGAAATGTTGAAGGCGAAGGAAAAGGCAGCGATGCTCACAAAGCATCCGTTGTAGGAGATACAGTTGGAGACCCTTTGAAAGATACAGTAGGCCCTTCACTTGATATTTTGATAAAAATAATGTCAGTAACTTCTTTAATAATGGTATCGGTTTTCAAAGTTTATCACCTATTTTAAAAGATAAAAAAATAACCCCCTCAAATTTGAACTGTTCCATATCAATTTGAGGGGGGTTATTTTAATTCAGTTTTTTTAAAGTTTCTTCTATAAATATCGGTAAATCTCCAGGATGTCTACTCGATACCAAGTTATCATCTATAACAACTTCTTTATCCTGATACTCTGCTCCAGCATTTTTAATATCCTGAATAACAGCCTTGTACCCTGTTAAAATTCTCCCTTTTAGAACGTCTGCTGTGACAAGAAGTTGAGCAGCATGACAAATCAAAAATATTGGTTTATTTGTTTCAGCAAATTTTTTGGTGAATTCCACTGCATCATCGTTGGCTCTTAAATGATCCGGAGAATATCCTCCAGGTACTAAAAGCGCATCAAATTCTTCTGGGTCTGCATCTTTTGCAGCTTTGTCAATGATAACTTCTGTATTGTCTTTTTTTCCATAAACTTTTTTACCTTCTTTAACACCTATATGTATGATTTCGTGTCCAGCTTTTTTGTAAGCTTCTACTGGTTTTGAATATTCCACATCTTCAAATAAGTCATCAATAATAACAGCTACTTTTGCCATTATTTTCACCTCCAATACAATTATATCAATTTTTATCTGATACAAAAAATGGTTTTAGATATTTACTTTATTGAACAAAATTACCATAAAGAATTAAATAAAAGAATTAATATGTATTGTTAATTATTGTTAAGTTTGATATAATATTTTTTAGGGAAACGGTTTCATTTTGGAGGTGTAAATATGAAGAAAAATAGAATAAAATGGTGGAATAAGTTCAGCAATAAGCTGACATTTTTGTTTATTATCATAACTCTTGTACCTGCTTTATTTATAGTTGCTTTTTTTGCAATTTCTATAAATGACAGAACTGAAGAAATAGAAAAAAATTTAAACAACACAATAGCAGAAATGCAGGAAAAGTATCAAAAAGATTTGAAAGAATACAATTCGAACATTCAAGAAGATATTAATGAATACAATATATATCTTCAAAGTGAAGTAGAAAAAATCGAAGAACAGATATCCAATGAATTACAAACGAGTTATATAAACTCTTTTGATAATTCAATGGAAACTCTAAAAAGTGTCTTTGAAAATTTTTTAGAAGATAGAAAATCCACTATTGAGAAAGCAGGAAAACTCATATCACGAACACAGGAAATAGTTTCCATCAGTGAATCTAAAAAAGTTGGATTAATGGATAGGTTCAACCTTTTAAAACCATTTGTAGAATCTCAATATTATTCAGGTATGCAGCTTTGGATGGTTGATCCTTCAAGTACTACACCTTCAAATTTAATCGAATTTGACGAAAGAGAAGAGGTTGTACAGAAAAAATCAGAATTTTATCTACCAGGTTATTCAGATATAAAAGACTTAAATACTATGGAACTAAATAAGGAAATATTTTTGGAATATCTAAGAAATCAACAAAACAACTATCCAAGAGTACTGACAAGAACAATCAATGGGGAACCATATTTTGTTGGCTTTTTTCCTGTTATGGGAAAAACGAACACAGGGACTATACAGTCATTTTTAGTTGTACTGGACAAGTTTGATTATCAAAAACTGATAGATTTGACAAAGCTATTAGACGCTAATGTAGCCCTTTATTCTAAAAACAAAGAAGTTCTCTATGCCAATATGCCAGAAGATCAACTGAATTTGACGAATGATAAATTAAATGATCAAAATATTACTGAAAATATAATGGGTAAGCAGATGAGGAGCTATTATTCGAGTACAGAACTTTTCGATGGGTTATATGTTCAAATATCAAAGCCTTTTGAAAATATAGACACCTCATTTGAAATCCCTTTAAAAACAGATTTTGATTTAGCCAAGTTGGAGATGCAAGATATAGAGTACGACGTTGAATTAGGTCTAAACGAAATTGTAAAGAATATATTAATAGTTCTTACGATAATGATTGTTTTAATCGGATTTTTCGCATACTTTTTTGGAAAAAGTTTTGGTAGGAGAGTTATTGAAGTTAACAACGTTTTAGAAAATATATCTAAAGGAAACTTAAAAAACGATATAAAAAATAACAAATCAAAAGATGAATTTGATATAATGATGAACAAATTAAGAGAAACATCAAATTCTTTGAAAGACATGATAAAAAATCTAATCAATGACTCAGATAAAATAGTTGAAACTTCTTCAAATGTTTCAGAAAAAGCAAAAGACTTGGACAATACCAAGCAAAAATTGGAAAACATGATAAGCTTTGTTGGAGATATTGAAAGAACTATAGAAAATCTAAATACCAACATTTCAGGATATTTGGATAGATTAAGAAGCTCTTCTAACGAAGTTGATAAAGGGGCAAACAATATACAGAAGATATCAGAAGATTCTGTTTCAATAGCGAAAGAAGGAGACAAAGAAGTTCAAAATATCAACAAGGTATCAAACAGTTTAAGAGAATTTATTATGAGTACAGAAGAAAAACTTGATAATTTCTTAAAAGAATTCCAAAATATAAATTCATATATAGACAGTATTTTGGATATTTCAAAGCAGACTAACCTATTGGCGTTAAACGCCTCTATAGAAGCATCACGTGCTGGAGAAGCTGGAAAAGGTTTTGCTGTAGTTGCAGATGAAATAAGAAAATTATCCACAGAAACAGCTCAAACAGCAAGCGGAATAGCAGATGAAATGGATAAATCTTTCGGAAGGTTAGATGATCTTAAAAATAGGGTAAAATCAACTGTAGACGAAATAGAAATTTTAAAGAATACTATTTCAAATTTTGAAAAGGGATTTTCAAATCTAAAATCGAGTTCTTATTCTTTAAAAGACTTTGCAAACAATCTAAAGCAAACAGTTTCTCAAGAAAATGATGTAATAGAATCCTTCAGAAAAGATATGCAAGATGTTGACAAATTAACTCAAAACACTAAAAAACAAGTTAACTCGTTGAACAACGATTTGAAAAAAGAAACAGAGGTCATAAATTCTTTATTAGAACAAGTAGATGCCATGAACCAAATTTCGGACGATCTTAACCAAGAAATAAAAAAATTTGAGATATAAGATATAATAAAATCCCCAAGCTTTTAGCTTGGGGATTTTTGATTTATTAGCTTGCGTAAGAAACGCTTCTTTTTTCTCTTATTACAGTAACTTTTATTACACCAGGGTACTGCATTTTTTCTTCTATTTGAATTGATATATCTTGAGACAGTTTTTCTGCAATTGCATCGTCTATTTTATCTGGTTGAACGATGATTCTGAGTTCTCTTCCAGCTTGAATTGCATATGCTTTATCAACATATCTGAACGATTTTGCAATGTCTTCTAATTGTTCTATTCTTCTTACATAGTTTTCAAGAGTTTCTCTTCTTGCACCTGGCCTTGCAGCAGATAAAGCATCTGCAGCACCAACAAGAACGGCTTCAGGAGTCATAGGATCAACTTCGTTATGATGATATTGCATACCGTTTATAACTTCTAATCTTTCGTTGTATCTCTTAGCAATTTGTCCACCAACGAGAGCGTGAGAGCCTTCAACTTCGTGATCAATGGCTTTTCCAAGGTCGTGGAATAAAGCAGCTCTTTTAGCGAGTTCCACATTTAATCCCAATTCAGAAGCCATAAGGCCAGCAAATTGTGCAACCTCAATTGAATGTTCCAATACGTCTTGACCATAACTTGTTCTGAATTTTAGTCTACCTAAAAGTTTGACAATTTCTGGATGAGGTTGTTTAATTCCAACTCTCATAATTGCTTCTTTACCAGCATCTTTAATGTATTCTTCTACTTCTGTTTTTGTTTTATCGTACATTTCTTCTATTCTTGCTGGATGAATTCTTCCATCTGCAACTAATTGTTCAAGTGTTCGTTTAGCTATTTCTCTTCTCAAAGGATTAAAACATGAGAGAACTACTATTTCTGGTGTATCGTCTATAATTAAATCAGTCCCAGTTAGTTTTTCGAAAGTTCTAATGTTTCTACCTTCTCTACCAATAATTCTACCTTTCATGTCATCAGCGGGTAAAACAACAGTAGAAGTTGTGATTTCAGAAGTTACATCAGATGCATATCTTTGAATAGCAGTAGTTATAACCCATTTAGAATATTTTTTAGCATCCTCTTCGTAATTTTCTTTTATTTCTTTGAATTTTTGAGCGATGTCTACTTCGTACTTTTCTTTAACTTCATTCATTATGATTTGTCTTGCTTCTTCTTCAGTTAGATTTGCAATTTCATTTAGTTTATTTTGAGCTTCTTTTTTCATATTTTCAATTTCTATTTTTTCTTTTTCTATTTTTTCTTTAGTCCTATCCAAGTTTTCTTCTTTTCTATCCAAGTTTTCTTCTCTTCTGATTAATCTATCTTCTAAAGCTTTTGCCTCATCTTTTTGTTGTTTGATTTCTTTATCAAACTCTTTTCTCATTTTATGTATTTCTTCTCTGGCTTCTACTATTTCTTTTTTTCTCAAACTTTTTGCTTCTTCATTTGCTTTTTCTTTTATTTCTTTTGCTTCTTTTTTAGCATATTCGATGTCTTTTTCTAGTAATTCTTTTTTATTTTTTAAGCTTCCAATAAATTTTGAATTTCCTAAAAATAAACCAACAAATAGTCCAATAATAGCAACGATTACAGCGATTATTATATTAATAATCATCCGCATCACCTCCTAAATCTTTAATAACGTACTCTATTATTTCTGTGTCAAATCCTCTTCTAAATAAATATTTTCTAAGTTTAAGAAAATCATTATTAGTCGATAAATATTTTTCTGCTTGTTCTTTTGCGATATCGTACATATTTACTTCATTTTTTATTTTTTGGGCCGTTTCATCTACTATATATTTTTCAACTCCGAGCTTTAATAAATCGTTAGAAACTGCAATAACACCTTTCTTATTCAATGTTACCTTGTCGTACATATATAAATAAGCGAATTTATGATCATCTATTATACCTATTTTTTTTAATTTTATAATTAGCTCATCTATAATTTTATCATTATACCCCTTATCACGGAGCCTGTGTCGTAACTCTTTTTCTGCTCTCATTCTATATTTTATCAAATGGGCAGCAGAATTTTCGGCATCAGCTAAAGAATCAGGATCATTTTTCTTCATCAGATTCATCCTGAGTTTCTTCTTTGTCCTGAGTTTCTTCCTTTAATGCCTTTTTTTCATTTTTTTTCATTTCTTTTATGGATTTTTCTAAATCTTCTGGAATATATAAATCTTTCTTCTTCCTTATTTGGTATTCAAAATAATCAAGAAGTTCTGGATGTTCTTTTAAATAATCCAAAGAATTTATTTTACCTTGCCCCAAGCTTACTTCTTCTTCGTCTTCATTTACATAAGAGAACCAAGCCCCTTTTCTCTGGATCAATCCTTCCTCTACAGCTAAATTAAAGATATCATTTTCCTTTGCAATACCTTTTCCATAAATCATATCTACTTGAGCTTCTTTAAAAGGAGGTGCAACTTTGTTTTTAACAACCTTTAATTTAGTTTCGTTACCTATAGCGTCTTTACCTTCTCTTATTTGACTTCCTCTTCTTACTTCAATTCTTACACTTGAATAAAATTTTAAAGCAACCCCACCAGTGGTTGTTTCTGGGTTACCATACATTACACCAATTTTCATCCTTACTTGGTTGATGAAAACAACTATTGTTTTTGATTTGCTTACACTTCCAGCTAATTTTCTTAGGGCCTGAGACATAAGTCTCGCTTGTAAGCCAACATGGGAATCTCCCATAGCCCCATCAATTTCTGATTTTGGTACTAATGCAGCTACAGAGTCAAGAACGACCATATCAACCATGTTCGATCTAACTAAAGAATCCACTATTTCTAAAGCTTGTTCACCATAATCTGGTTGAGAAACAATTAACTTGTCAATATCTACACCAAGCTTCTCAGCATATTCAATATCTAAAGCATGTTCTGCATCGACAAAAGCTGCTACACCATTGTGCTTTTGAACTTCTGCCAAAGCTTGTAGAGTTAAAGTTGTTTTACCTGAGCTTTCATTACCATAAATTTCAACAATTCTTCCTCTCGGTAAGCCACCAATTCCCAAGGCATTATCAAGAGAAAGTACACCGCTTGGAATTGATGCAACGTGGTTATTTTCATTGCCTTTTCCCATTAGCATAACTGAACCTTTACCGTGATTTTTTTCTAATTCTTTGACTAATTTTTCTAGTAATTGGTCTTTTCCGTTATTATTATTATCGGTTTTCTTCTTAGCCATTAATTATTACGCCTCCCTCAAAATCGATCGTGTACATTTTTTTGTAAATAGGACCTTTTTTAGTCAATGTAGATGAGTAAAGTCCTACAGAATCTACAGGAACCTCTATTTTTTCAAAGTCTATAGATCCTAATAAAGCTTTCCAATGATCAGGATATTTTTTAATACGTCCCACTGTAATGTGGGGAACAAAGGTTTCTTTAGAAACATCGATAGAATTAAATATGATAGATTTTTTAACTTCAGAATAAATACCTTCCAAAGTTTTTCCACCGTGAACACCAAACCACAAAGTTTTTAAATTGTCACCTTGTGCGAAATAACCTAATTTTTCAACATCATAAACAAAAGATGGGAATCCAGAAATTCTTTCTCCCATTTTATACGCAATATCTACGATTTTATGCATATTCAAATTTCCGAGAAAGAACAAAGTTAAATGTATATTTTCTGGTTTAGTCCAGTTACCTTTAAAACCCATTCTCTTTAATTTCTCTATAGTATCTGTAAGTAGCATTTTTAAATTTTCACCAGGTTCTATAGCTACAAAAGTTCTGATTGTTTTTCTTTGATTGTGATGTATTTTTTCTTGTTTTCTCATCTGTATCCCCCTAAATTATCGATAAAAAATCTTATAATATGTAATGCTTGTTTTTTGTAAAATAATTTATCCCAGAAACAACGCTAACTACAGCTGTAAATATCAGCAATGAAATTAATACTGGTTCGTTCACAAACAAATAAGCATAGAGGATTGAAACAATTTGTAGAAAAGTTTTTAGTTTTCCAAAATTATCAGCTGCGACGACAACATTTTTGCTTGCCAAAAACATTCTTATACCACTTACAAATGTATCTCTTGATACTATTATAGCTACAAACCAGCCAGGAATAATCCCAGCACCTAATAAAGCTATAAAAACTGCATTTATGAGAATTTTATCTGAAATTTGATCGAGGAATTTTCCCAGATTGGTGATTTGATTAAATTTTCTTGCATACCAACCGTCGAAAAGGTCGCTTAAAGCAGCGATTGCAAACAATATCAAAGCTGCTATCTTATAATCCGGTCCCATAACCGTCAATATGTAAACCGGTACCGTCATTATGATTCTTAAAATTGATACAGCATTTGGTACATTCATAATAATTCTCCTTCCAAATCGTAGTCAAGAGAGTTCGTTATCTTTACTTTTACAAAAGAACCTAATTCAATCTTTTTATCTGTCTTGAAAAATACATTTCCATCTATTTCAGGTGCGTCTAAAAACGATCTACCAACGTAGACACCATCTGAATATTCTTCAACTAAAACGTCTAAAGTTTTACCAATATATTTTTCCATTATATCTTCTGAAATAGCCTTTTGAAGCTCAAGTAAAGCATCAACCCTTTGATCTTTTGTTCCTTCATCAACTTCATAATCAAAATCGAAAGCGGGAGTCCCTTCTTCAGGGGAAAATGAAAACACACCTAATCTATCAAATTCGATTTCGTCTATGAAATCCATAGTTTCTTTGAAATCCTGGTCTGTTTCACCAGGGAAACCAAGTAAAATAGTAGTTCTAACAGCAGAACCATTTGCCTTGGCTTTTTTTACAATTTCTTTTATTTTGTCTTTCATTCTAACTCTACCCATTAGTTTTAAAACATTATCAGAACCATTTTGGACAGGAATATCAAAATAGTTTAACACTTTTTCATTGTTGTGAATTGCGTTTATTATCTCGTCATTTATAAAATCTGGGTGTAAGTACATAACCCTTACCCAGAAATCACCTTCTATTTGATTTATCTTGTTCAACAACTCTGGCAAAGACTGTTTTCTGTATAAATCTGCACCGTAAAGAGTGTTGTCCTGTGAGACTAAGATAATTTCCTTTATTCCGTTATCCACGAGAAATTTAGCTTCGTTTACTATGTCTTCTATTTCTCTACTTGCAGGTTTACCTTTGAAATAAGGGATAGAACAGAAATTACAATTTCTGTTACATCCATCAGCGATTTTTATATAAGCATAATTTGTATCAGGGACATGTCTAAAATCACAGTTATAAGTATCATAAGGAGTTTCCAACTGTAAATAGTAATTTCCTTTTTCAAAATTATTTGCTATAACAGCAGGCGGGATTACTCCATACAACCCATCTACTTCTTTTAGTTCTTCTTTAAAATCGTCATAATATCTCTCTATTAAACACCCTATGGGTATTATCTTTAAATCTGGATTTTCTTCTTTTAAAGAATTATAGTCAAATATTGTATCGATAGATTCTTTTTTTGCAGATTCAATAAACCCACAGGTATCTATAAAAATAGTGTCTGCACTTTTTGGATCTTCAGAATATATATAACCTTTATTTTCCATAATACCTCTAAAAATATCCATGTCAGCGTCATTTTTAGGGCATCCAAGTCTTACAATGTGAAATTTTTCCATTTTATTCCTCCAAGGTAAAAATATAAATTATTACTACATTAAGGGCGAACGAAATGTTCGCCCTCATTAATTTTGTATCAGTGAAATTATATCAAAAAAGGGCCTTAAACAAAAATTAAAAAATGTTTCATTTACTCCAGTATTTTCCCACAGAAACATCTGCTTTTAAAGGTACGTCCAATTCAACAGCATTTTCCATATTTTCTATAAGGATTTTTTTGATTTCCTCTGTTTTATCTTCTGGTATTTCAAGAACGATTTCATCGTGAATTTGTAAAATCATTTTTGCATAAACAGGTAGATTTTTATAAACTTTTATCATCGCAAATTTCATTATGTCAGCAGCTGTTCCCTGTATTGGAGTGTTTATAGCTATTCTTTTGATATCGTGACTACCAGTTCGGATATTTTTTACAAATCTTTTTCTACCGTAAAGAGTTTCAACATACCCTTTTTCTTTCGCTAATTTAATGGCATTTTCTTGGTTTTCTTCTACTTTTTTGTATAATTTAAAATATCTATCTATAAATTGTTTGGCTTCTTTAAAGGAAATATTCAACTTTTGTGATAACCCATATGGAGAAGCTCCATAAACAAGGCTAAAATTAACCATTTTTCCTGTTCTTCTCATCTCTGTTGTAACATCATCCAAATCAACACCAAATATTTGGGATGCAGTTATGGCGTGAATATCTTTGTTTTCTTTGTATGCTTTTAAAAGTGTTTCGTCTTTTGTTAAATGAGCCAGTACTCTTAGTTCTATTTGCGAATAATCAGCAGATATCAAAGTCCAACCATCTTTTTGGGCACTTACAGTTCTTCTGATTCTTTCCCCTTCTTCATCTCTTATAGGTATATTTTGAAGGTTTGGCTCAGAACTGGATAGTCTTCCTGTAGCTGTTCCCGTTTGATTGAAAGAAGTATGAATTCTTCCGGTCTTATCGTTAATCAATTTTGGAATTGCCTGTACGTATGTAGATTGTAATTTTTGATATTTTCTATATTCGAGTAATTTTTCTACTATTGGGTTTTTATCCCTTAGAAATTCCAGAGATTCGGCATCTGTAGAATAGCTTCCACTCTTTGTTTTTTTCTTGCCTTTAAGCCCAAGTCTGTCATACAAAAGTTCACCAACTTGTTTTGGAGAATTAGGGTTGAATTCGTAATCCGCCATATCGACCATTTCTTCATAAACTTTGTCTATCTTTTTTTGGAATTCATCTTCGAGTTTTTTTAATGCATCTTTGTCAAAATAAACTCCATTATTCTCCATTTCAGAGAGAATAGGAACTATAGGCATTTCTATGTCATGTAGAACATTGACCATCTCTTTTTTCTCTAACTCTTTTGATAATTTTTTATACAGTCTAAACGTAATGTCTGCATCTTCCCCGGCGTATTTAACTACATCTTTTTGGTCTAAATCCCGTATATCCGAAGCAAAGAGTTTTGTTCCAATTAAATCATCATATTTTATCGTTTCATAATTCAAATATTTTTTGGCCAGATCATCCATGTTAAACTTTCTTGAATCTGGGTTGAGAAGATAAGCACCGATCATTGTATCAAAATAAATTTCTTCCATTTCATATCCATTACTCTTCAAAACAGAGATATCGTATTTTAAATTTTGGCCTATAATTTTCTTATCTTTCAAAGCATCCAATAATTTTTTAACAGTTTTATCTTTTTTATCTTTATCTAACTTCGATACATCTAAATAAAAACCTTCAAAAGCTTTTGTTGCCATGGCGACACCGTAAATATCTGCCTTTATAGGATCTAAAGAATTTGTTTCTAAGTCAAAAGCTACTTTCTCTGCTTTGTTAAGGGTATTTTTGATGAATTTATCAAGCTCTTCAGGTTTTAAAAGTTTGTACTCTACTTTTTTTGAATAATCTTGGTCGTCTTCATCATCTTTTTCATCTTCGAGTTCCATGTCTTTTATAAGAGAAGAAAAATCAAGTTCTTTTAAGTATTCAATAAGAGAATCTTTAGGGCCATTGTACTTCATCTCGCTATCTTCAAAATCCAAAGGAGCGTCATACATAAGCCTAACAAGTTTTTGACTCATAAAGGCATTATCTTTGTCGTTGATGAGCTTTTTCTTCGCAGCACCTTTAACTTCCTCTAAATGTTCATAAACATTTTCAAGAGTATCGTATTCTTTCAACAATTTTTGAGCAGTTTTAATTCCAATCCCTTTAACTCCTGGTATATTATCTGCAGAATCTCCCATAAGAGCCAATAAATCGTTAATCTGTTCTGGATAAACTCCCATTTTTTTATGAACTTGTTCTCTATCGTATTTAACAATATCACTTGTACCCTTTTCAGGCCTCAAAATATAAACATTATCTTTTACAAGTTGCATCATATCTTTGTCAGAAGTGATAATATAAACATTATCAAAATCTTTGCTTCTTTCAGTAGCCATAGTGGCTATAACATCATCTGCCTCGTAATTCTCAAGTCCAAGAGTTTTAATACCCATATGTTCAACAATTTCAATTATATAAGGTAATTGTTGAACAAATTCATCTGGAGCTTTTGGCCTATTTGCCTTATATGTCTCCAAAAGTTCGTTTCTATATGTGGTAGTTTTTTTGTCCATAACAAAGACGACAGAATCACTGCCTTTTTTTACATAATCTTTTATAAGTTTATAAAGCATTCTTGCAACACCAAAAGTGGCGTTTGTTGGAACACCTTCAGAATTTTGCATCCAATTTCCTATAGCAAAAAACGCCCTATAAGCAATCCCAGAGCCATCTATGAGATATAAATCTGACATTATATCTCCTCACTTTTTCTTGCTTCTTCCAAAAATTTTACAGCTTCTCGGAGATGAGGTATTACAATAGAGCCACCAATAATCAAAGCAATATCAAAAGCTTCGAATATTTCTTCGTCTGTTGCCCCTTCTTTAATGCATTGATTAATATGATAAGAAATACACCCTTCACACCTCAAAACCATTGAAGAAGCCAAGCCCATCAATTCTTTATACTTTGTTGGAATAGCCCCTTTTTTATAAACTGAATTATCCAAACTAAAAAATCTCTTAGTATTTAAAGTGCCTTTCTCGAGAATTTTTTGATTCATTTCTTCTCTAAAAGTTTCAAACTCATTTTTATTCAAAACAAACACTCCTTACAAATTTTTATTTAAGTAGGTGATAATATTTTCAATTTCTTTAAATTTTTCATCGATTTCTTCTTCATCCTTTGACATAGCAGCAGATTTAACACAAGTTTCCATATGGTTTTTTAGTATCATTGTATTTGCTTTTTTTAATAAAGCTATAGAAGCCATAACTTGATTGGAAATATCTATGCAATATTTGTCATTTTCAATCATTTTTATTGCAGCTTCAGTTTGACCTTTCGCTGTTTTTAACATTCTCATTGCCTTGGCATTTTTACTTTGATCCATTTTTATTTTCCTCCTTAAAAAAGGGCTTTTTTTAAATTATACCATTATTAGTATAAAGAATTAAAAAAAGTCTTCCAGATAAATTCTGGAAGACTAATATTTGATATTTATGAAATAATTATGTAAAAGATTGAACTAAGTAAACTATGGCACTAATAATAACCATTGCAAAAACAATAAATCTTATCCAGTTAGAGCCTCTCTTAATTGCAAATTTACTTCCAAAGTATGCACCTAAAGAACTACCTGCAGCCAAAAATAAACCAGCAATTAAATCAACTTTACCATTTAGAGCAAAAATTAGCAAAGAAAATGCTGTATAAACCATAACTAAGAATACTTTGATTGCATTTGTTTTTAAAAGATCGTATCCTTCAAGCATAACAAGAGCTATTATAAAAAAGAATCCCACTCCTGCTTGCAAAAATCCTCCATAAATACCAATGGCAAAGAATACAATAAAACTAACGAAATTGTTTGCTTTTACATCTTTTTGTTCTACCCAAACTTTTGGTTTCCAAATTATAAAAACACTCATTATCAAAAGGATTATTCCTACAATAGGTTTTAACATATCTTTATCAATTTCAACAACAAGGTTAGAACCCAATATAGCTCCTATTGTTGTAGGAATAGCCAAGAAAAGAGCCCTTTTAAAATCAAGAACTTTTTCTTTTTTGAATTTGGAAACTGATGTCACATTTTGAAATAAAATTCCTATACGGTTTGTTCCGTTTGCAACGTCCAAAGGTAAACCTAAAAAATTTAACAAAGGGAGTGTTATCAAAGAACCTCCACCAGCATTAACATTAATGAATCCAGAAAGGATTCCACCCAAAAAAACAAAAAAATACAGCATTGTATTCCCTCCATTAATTCGTAGTCCTTATTATTATATATTTTTTTATAAAAAAAACAAAAAATAAAATTAATTTAGTAAATTGACTAAAATTATTAAAAAAACTATAATTAAATAAACCCATACTATGGGGATATATAACCATATTAGCAAAAAAACGTAATCTTTAAAAGTGATTGAAACTAATATTTTTTAACATCCCTTTCGAAAACTTTTAATAACTTAAGGAGGTAAAAAATGAAAGCTCATGTTGTAACCCATACACATTGGGACAGAGAATGGTATATGCCTTTTGAAATTTATCGAGCCAGGTTGATAAAACTTATAGATGAATTAATAGAAAATATAGATAAATATGAAGATTTTAAATATTTTACTCTTGATGGACAAGTAATTGCAATGGAAGATTATATAGAAGCAAGACCAGAAAACAAAGAAAAACTCTTAAAATTAATAAGAGATAAAAAAGTTTACGTTGGTCCATGGTATATTCTTCCAGATGAATTTACTATTTCAGGAGAATCTTTCATAAGAAATTATCTAATAGCAAAAAAAATAATGGAAAAATTAGAAATAGAAAGGATGAAACTTGCTTATCTTCCAGATATGTTTGGGCACAATGCATATACTCCTTCTTTAATAAAAGGGTTAAATCTTCAAGGGGCACTTGTTTGGAGGGGAGTAGGGACAAGTTCAAGAAAAAATGAATTTATTTGGCAATCAGAAAATGGATTAGACAATGTAAACACAATAAATAATTTTAGAAGCTATACAAACGCTTATCAGGGAGACAATTCAAAAGAAAAAATGTACGAAATAATAAATACTGAAATAAACGAACTTCAAAAAACCACAGAATCAAACTCCGTTTTGCTTATGAATGGGGTAGATCATGAAAAAATATATTTTGAAACTCCTGAAATATTCAAAAATATTAAAGAACACGAAGTGATACATTCAACTCTTGATGACTTTTATAAAGAAACATTTTCAAATAATTTAAAGTTAGAAACGGTAAAAGGCGAATTAAGAGATCCAACATATGAACCAACGTTGAAAGACATAACTTCAACAAGAATATATTTAAAATTATTAAATTTTGAAAATCAAAATAATTATTATAAATATCTCGAACCTTTATCGGTGATTTCAATGATTAAAGGCAAGAAATCATATACAAAACAGATAGAAATGGGAATTAAAAAACTTGTAAAATCGCATCCGCATGATAGTATTTGTGGATGTAGTGTTGATTCAGTACACAGAGATGTTATGACAAGACTTGAAGAAGCCTTGCAAATAAGTGATACAACAATAGCTATGTATATGGATGAAATATCTGGTAGTAAAGAAAAAGGAGACAATATAATTCTCTTTAATCCAAATGAATTTGATATAGAAGAAAAAGTAGAAGTCTATATGACACTAGATAAAGACGAATATTCTATTTTTGATGGAGATGAAAAAATACCTACAAAAATAAAAAATAAAGGGTATTGGCTTTTAAACCATGAAAAAACTAGATTAATTTTAGGAGGAACAAAACATTTTAAGCTTATATCAGAAATGGATTCTTACATAAACAAAACAAGTATCATAAGTCAACTCGATAAAAATATCTATAAAATATCGTTCATGGCTAAAATCCCCGCTTTGTCTTTTAAAACATATAAAATAAAAGAAAGTAAAAATCAAATAATAATTGGCAAAAAGAATAAATATGAAAATGATTTAATAGAGTTTAAAATAAATGAAGATGGTTCATTTGATCTTAAAGATAAAATCAACAAAATTAAATATGAAAAAGTCAATTCCTTCTGGGATTCCGCAGATGTAGGAGACGAATATAATTATTCTTACATTGAAAACGATGAAGAAAAATTAATTGGTTCAAAATATAAAAATCTTGATTATTATGAATACAAAGATTTTGTAGAATTTTTCATTGAAAAAGACATACCTTTGCCCGCTTATTCCACAAACACAGAAAGAAGCAAAAAAACAGAAATTAATATAGCGAAGATAAAATATATTGTCTATAAAACAAAATCAAGAGTAGACGTTGATTTAATTTATGAAAACAAATCAAAAGATCACAGATTAAGAATAAAAATGCCTTTATCTAAAGCTACAGAAAAAATATATAACGATGGATATTATGGGCTTGTTGAACATCCAACAATTCAAGAAAATAAAGAACCCATATCTCAAAATGGTGGAGGCACATCTTATATGCAGCTAAATTCTGATGGTTATATTGAAGAAAATGTCCCAAGATATGCCACAGAATCTTTTATTACCGATAAAAAAATTACTTTTGTTTCAAGAGGTTTACATGAATATGAGGTGGAAAACAAAAATCAAATAAAAATCACATTAATAAGATCGGTTGGGCAGTTATCTAAAAATGGATTGAAAACAAGAAAAGTAGGAGCAGGGCCAACCCTTCCAACTCCAGAAGCTCAATGTATGGGAAAATATAAATATGAATATGCGTATATATTTCAAAATCAACAAACAGACTATGAAATATATAAACATGCCAAAAGCTATATAAATAAACCTCTTGCATATAATTCAAAAAATCAATTAAACGAAAACGTTATAGGAGATTTTTCAGGTTTAAATATTTATTCAATAAAAAGAACCTATAATGACCAAGAAAATACTTATATAGTTAGATTTGCAAATCATGAAAATGAAAAAGATTTTGAAATAAAATTAAATCATGATTATAAAAAGATAGATGAAGTAAACATGGCAGAGGAAACGATAAAACAAGATATTCAGAAAATAAAAATAAAAAAAGGTGAGATAAAAACAATAAAAATCTACTTATAAACGGTGATCTTATGATTATAAAAAATGGTCTAATTGTAGATCCAATTGATGGAGAGTACACGGGAAATATAGAAATCAAAAATGAAAAAATAATAAAAATTGAAAAAACAAATTCAAAAAATTATGAGCATATAATAATGCCGGGGTTTGTAGATGTTCACACCCATGCTTTAAAAAAAATTGACACTATGAAAGCCAGTAATTATGAATTTAAAAAATGGGCAGAAATGAACTTTCAATATGGTGTGACATCCTTTCTACCTACAACAGTTTCAGCTTCAACAGATCAAATAAAAAAAGTTTTGGAAAAAATGGGTGAATCAGTATTATCTATAGAAGGTATACATCTTGAAGGACCTTTTATAAATCCAGATAAAAAAGGTGCTCAAAATGGAAATTATATAAGAAATCCTTCTTTAGAAGAACTAAAAGAAATAACTCCTGAAAAAGTAAAAATAATGACAATGGCTCCCGAAAGAAAAAACTTTTTTAAAAGTTTGGAATATCTAAATGAAAAAAACATTAAAGTTTCTATTGGTCATTCAACAGCTAATTATGAACTCTTGAAAAAATCTTTTGATAAAGGTGCAAAAAGAATCACACATTATCCTAATGCCTTATCAACACTACATCATAGGGAATTAGGCGGAACAGGAACAGCCCTTTATCTTGATTTTAATATAGAACTAATTAGTGATGGAGTTCATTGTACTCCCGAATTTGTAGATTTAACCTATAAAATAAAAGGGCCTGAAAAAATTATACTAATAACTGATTCAATGGAAGCTGCAGGTTTAGAAGATGGGAAATATGACTTAGGTGGATTAGATGTATTTGTTGAAAGTGGAGTAGCCAGATTAAAAAGTGGAAACATAGCTGGATCCACACTACTTTTCGATCAAGGAGTTAGAAATTTCCAAAAATATACAAAATGTTCTTTAAAAGAATTAGCAAAAGTGAGTTCATATAATGCTCTAAAAGATTTAGATATTGAAAATAAAGGCAGAATAAAAGAAAATTATATAGCTAATATAGTGATATTAGATAAAAATATAAATATACAACAAACAATATTCAAAGGTAAAATTGTATATCAAAATAAATAATATATTTTGATTATTAAAAACATAAGTGTTAATAAAATCATTAAAAATCAAAAAAATATATTTGATTTTTAAAAAACAAGTCTTTTAATATTAAAAGATATATAAAAAGAACATTTGTTAAATGAAATTGAAAAAATTATTTAATTACCTTAAATAATAACTTTAATAATAATTTAATACTCTCAGTGTAAAATTATTATAATATTTACTGGGGGTGGAAATATGAATTATATAGAAGCAATGAAAAAAAGGATATCTGTCCGTAAATACGAACAAAAAACATATCCTTCTTGTGCTATTTTGAAAGAAAAAATAAAAAATTTAATACCACTAAATAAAAACATTAAGTACAGAATAGACATTGTAGATAAAAATACAATGATGGACTTATTTAAAGGTATTGTCGGTAATTATGGTAAAATAACCTCTCCAAATTACCTTTTAATATCCTCTGAAGAAAAAGAAAATTATCAGATGAATTGTGGTTTTGTTGGAGAACAACTTGCTTTAAAGCTTGCCTATGAAGGAATTGGAACCTGTTGGATAGGGGGTAAAATAGACAAAAAATTAGTCAATGAAAAACTGGGTATAGAAAAAAATATGACACCTCAAATATTGATGGCTGTTGGTTATCCAAAAGAAAAATTGACTTTTAAAACAGATAGAAAGAGAAAATCATTAAATAGACTAATTATGAGCAAAGAAACAGACAAATTTGATAAAATAATGGATTTGGTAATGCTTTCTCCATCTGCAATGAATTCTCAACCTTGGAACTTTGAAATTCTTGAAGACAGAATAAGAGTATATGAAAATCCAGGAGTAATGAAAAAATTACTTGCAAATCATCTAAATGGTTTTGACATTGGAATTGTTTTAAGTCATATATACCTTGCTACCTGTGAAAAATTCAAAACAAAACCAAAAATAGAAAAAGAAGAAATAGAAGATAAAAATTATAAAATGAGTGTTATAATATAAACCAGCTTTAAAAGCTGGTTTTTTTATATATCAAGGAGGAATCAAATGAAAAATAAACTCATATTAGTTGAAGGACTGCCCGGAGTAGGTAAAACAACAATATCCAAAACAATAAAACAAATTTTTCATAAACAAAATATAAAGAGCAAATTATTCCTTGAAGGGGAAATAGATCAACCAGCAGATTATGAATCAGTTGCTTTTTTTAATGAAAAAGAGTATGAAGAAATAATAAAAAAACATCCTGAAAATTCAGAAATAATTAAGAAAATTACCCAAAAAAATAAAAAGGGATATTTATTGAATTATAAAGAGGAAATAGATTATTTTATAAGAGAAGAAAACAAAAATATTTTTGAAAAAATAAAGGAAAAAGATATATACGAATTACCATTAGAATTACATCAAGAATTAATTTTAGAAAAATGGGATGAGTTTTCAAAAAAGATAAAAAATGAAGATGAAGTCTATATAATAGAATGTTGTTTTATACAAAATCCAATCACTTATAGTTTCATAAGAGAAGGAGAATCAGAGCAAAATTTTCTAAAATACATTAAAAAAATTGAAGATAAAATAATATCTTCAAATCCTTTATTGATATACGTAGAACAAGATGACTATGAAAAATCATTTAAAAAAATAGTTGAAGAAAGACCAACTGAATGGAAGAATTTTTTTATAGATTATTACACTAATCAAGGATATGGAAAAGAAAGTAACAAAAAAGATTTAAAAGGCGCTATAGAAGTGCTTAAAAAAAGACAAAAAATAGAACAAAAAATATTAAACGATTTAAAAATAAAATATAAAGTAATAAACAATACTAATTACAGCATTTCAAAAACAGAAAAAATGTTAGAGAAATTAATCCTCAACTCTAATAAAATAACCAAAAACGACTGAAGAAAAAGAAACAATCAAAATAGCGACCCCAACATTAAAAAGGTCAGCAAAAAAACCAGTCATAAAAACAATAAGAGAAGTAAAAATACTCTCCAATTGGGATTCAACTGACAAGCCAGTAGCCATATTTTTACTATCTATTTCATCAGAAACTTTTGAAACAGCCATAGGTTTTCTAACATTTTCAATGACAAAAATAAAAATGAAAAACAAAATAGACAAATAATAAATATTAAATTCATAGAAAAAACCTGTCAAAATCCCCAAAAAGAAACCAAAAAACATGGTTAAATTAAGAGGCAAATCCTTGTCTTTAAAAAGATTTTGAAAAGCAGAAGCTTTTCTCGAAGCAAAAGAATTTATAAGATAAACAAAAAAATAAATAATACCTATAAAAAAAGCAGCTCTTTGTTTATTATCATAAGCAAGCAAAAATGGAAATCCAAGAGCCATAGTTTTAATGATAGGTTGAATATAATCTTTCAAACTCTTATAATAAGCAGCATAAAAAGAAGAATTAATTAGAATTTTTATATATCTTCTATTCTTAAAACTATAAAAAGTTTCTTTTGAAACAATGACAAACTGTTTTTTTACTTCACTCCACTTCAATTTTTTTATTTCTCCATCGAGTTCAGCTGGATAAGTAGCTAAATTCAAAAGATCTAAAATATAAGGAATGGTAGATGCAAGAAAAATAATAGAATAACTATTGGTATAAAAAACAAGTGCAGCCGCAATCAAAGAAGAAATTGCAGAACCTATTTGAGAAGCTGACCTCGTATGTCCATAATAATTGACTTTTATACTTTCCCAATTTTTGAGTTTCAAATACTCCATAATCATGGCTTTGTGAGTCCCAGAACGGAAAGTTTCTCCAAAAGAGAAAAAAATCATAGCAAAAGCAAATAATAAAAAACTATTAGAAAGGTAAAAAATAACAAAAGAAACAATATAAGAAGCAAAAGAAAAAAGCATGGCTCTTTTTCTTCCTACAGAGTCAGAAATAACTCCAGTAGGGATTTCAAGAAAATTAATAAGTAAAGATCTGATCGCAAATAAAACACCTATTTGAGTGAAAGAAAAGCCTTTTTCCAGTAAAAATAACAAGAAAAAGGGCTCAAAAAATCTTAGGTTTTTTAAAAAACCGTAAGCACAAAATTTATAATATTGTTTATCTTTTGTTATTTCCATTTCTTCATCTCCAAATCATATCTCACCGTTTAATTTAATAATAGTTCTTTCTATAGAATCTCTTGTATTTTTCCAGGGTAAATGATCGTTTTTGTGGTCGAACTTATCCAAATAATAAACGAGGTCTTCTTTTGTGGATTTCATGGTTTTTAATTGGACATCTAAGAGATCATTTATAAAAGACTTTGAATTTGTCGAATCATAAAGTTTCCAAAAATGCTCAAGACAAAATCCCTTAGAATTAACAAATTTTTCTTTAAAATCATCTTTTTCTTTGTAAAGAGTGATAATGGAATCATAATAAAGCTCCATAAACTCATCAATTTTATGACAAACATAACACTCTTTATCATGAAGATATTCAACATCTTTCTTCTTTTTGAAAATATTCTTTTTCTTATTCTTCAGAGATTCAATCTGAGCAATCTCTTGTTCCATTAGTCTGTTTAAAATAATCCCAAAAGTAAGTCTATCCTGTTTTTTTAAAAGTTTATCCAGATGTACATCACAAAATCCAAAAACTTTTAAATCATCTGTAAACCTGTTATCTATAAAAAAATCATTCCCAAGAATTCTCGTCATAATCTTCTCTTCAACCTGCTTTTTTAAAACACAAACAGGGCATTCTTTATCTTCGTTAAAAGCATCCCAAATTGGAATTTCCTGTATTTTTTCTTTAATAATAAACACCTCATTCAAAATAGAATTCATTACTTCTTTCATAAGTATTATAATCAAAAATTTGGTATTATAAAAATATAAGCAAAAAGGAGATGAAAAAATGGGATGGTTTGATATCGAGAAAATTGACGATGAAACATATGTTATCAGTGAAAATAAGCATTACGAAGAAACAAACATTTATTACTTAATTGGCGAAAAATTTAATGTTTGTATAGACACAGGGATGGGATTATATAAACTTAAAAGCCATCTAAAGGAAATAGATGATAAAGAGATAAAAGTAATCAACACACATTATCACTGGGATCATTTTGGAAACAATGACCAATTTGAAGAAATATTCATGAGTGAAATAACCAAAAATAAGATAAATCAATACGACGAAGAAGAAAAGAAAAAAGTAAAAAAATTACTCATAAAAAATGTAGATGAAAAATACATACCACCAAAAAAAATAGTAGAAAAATATGCATTTTTTAACCCAAAAAACGCAAAGATAATAAAAGACGGAGATACAATCGATTTAGGAAACAGAAAGCTAAAAATACTCTCTACTCCAGGCCACACAGATGATTCTGTAAGTGTTTATGATGAGAGAGGGTATATCTTTATAGGCGATTTTATGTACGAAGGAGAACTGTGGGCAAGCACTCCAGATAATGATCCAGTGAAGTATTATCAATCTTTAAAAAGACTGAATGAAAATTACCCTGAATTAAAAGGGATATATTCCGGGCATTTCACACCTGATCTCGGAGCAGATTATATTTCAAAAATGTTTGAAATTTTTTCAGAACTAAAAGAAAAATACTTGCTAAAAAAAGGCATAGGAAATTATAAAAAAGGCAGTTTAGAGGTAATATTATAAAAAGATGATTTCATTATGAAATCATCTTTTTAATTATATATTCATTTTTTCATAGTTAAAATCACCATTGTTGGAATATCTTTTCCGTTCTCAAGAATATTCTCTAAAATCTCATCTGCTTTATTTGATAAAACTTTTTTTTCATCAATACCTATATCCAAATTATCAATTTTTTTATCCAAAATATCTCTTAGTCTATTCACCATATCGGTATAATCAGAAACATCACTTTCATAATCAAGATAATCTGTCAACAAAACATCAAAAAACTCACTTACAAAATCAACAATCTCTTCTTCTGTATAAGTATTTTCATGGTAAATACCGTTATGCATATCTATTTCTGCGGATAAATGATGCAAGTCTCTGTGGTTTTTCTGTTTTTGGCTCAAATCATCTGATCGCATTTCTCCCAAAATAAAAACTCCATCATTCTTTAAAACCCTTTTGATTTCATCAAAAATTTTCCCCTTATTTTTAATATGGTGAAAAGTATTTGAAAGAATAACAATATCAAAAGAATTATCCTCAAAATCCATTTTTTCAGCATCCATAATTTTTATTTCAATAGCTGGTTCTTCTCCATGCTTCTTATAATGTTCAAAGACTGTTTCATCACTTTCTATTCCAACAAAATTCCCTTCTGGAAAAATCTCTAAAAATTCATTCACCAAACCTCCAAGACCAGTCCCAACATCTAAAACATAAGGGTTTTTAAATCTTTTTTTTAAAAATTCTTTCGTCTTTCCCATCTCCATCCCTCTAACCTCCCTTTGGAAGTTCCAAATAATAATACGATAAAATATTATCTCCGTAATCATCCATTTATATTATAACTCATGATAAAAAATCAAAAAAGAGAGGATGAAAATTATAAAAACTTATTAATTATTTCAATGAAACCTTTCCTATCTTTTTCCTCAAAACACCAAAAAGATGTATAAGAAAAGTATTGATCAAAACCAAAAAATCTTGAAATTTTGTCAATTTTATTCTTCCAAAGTTTATTTTTTGAATTGTTTTTAAAAATCTTATTTAAATTAAAAGAAAATTTAGTTCTTTTATATCGTTGGTAGTTTCTAAAAAAGATATTGAGTAATAATTTTTCATCCTCATCTAACTTAAAATAAAATGATATAAAATCATGATATTTGTTTTTTATTTTTATTTCGTCTATAGATAATCTAATCAAATATTTTCTTGCGTTGAAAAATGGAATAGACTCAAATATAGAATTAAATAAAATCATAGAATTATAATTATTTTTAAATATTTTTATAAGACTTTTTTTGTTGTTTTTATTAATTAGGTTATAAATTAAGCTGATATCAATGCTTTTATTATCTAAAGACATATATGTTAAGAGGATTTTTTCAAAAAAATCATTATCAAATGATACAAAACTGGAAAAATGAGAAAAATTATTTTCAATATTCATTTTAATTAGTTCACTGTTTATACATTGAGGATTGGAAGTTTTATAAGAAATGTTATAAGAAGATATTATTTTTCGGATAGTATTTGATTTAATAAAAGAAGCTTTTCTTTTTAAAATAGAGTTCATTGTTACTTTTGAAATAAAAATATTTTCTATAGAATCTTCTTCAAAACATTTTTCAAAAAATAAGATATCTGATTTTTTCAATTTATAAGAATTTTTATTTAAATCATAGTAAAATTTTTTGACTGAATCTATTCTTTTTTTATAATATTCATTTTTTTGAATTTGTTTTTTGTTATTTATCATAAATGAAGCGATTTTGTGTATGTCAATCTTATCCAATTTTTTATAAGAACTAAATACAGTATAAAGATAGTCATATATAATTGAAATTTTATCATAATAATATCCTGCTAAAAATTCAAGCTCTCCATAAAGTGATGAAAACTCTAAAAAGTTTTTTTCAATAGAATACCAACTTGCAAAATCAATACCGTTTAGTATAGCTGTAGGGTGTGGAACATCCCAAGACTCCATAGCTCCTTTATAAAACAACTCAATCCCTTTCTTATAATTTTTATTATTTATTTCTTTTTTTGCTTCTGCAAAAGTAAGGAAAGATAATTTTGATTTATCTTTTTTATAAGATTCACTCCAAATCCTAACATCATTTATTTCTTTTGTATCTAATTTACTGTATAAATTCTTCATGGATATCGCTACAATAGTTCTTACATAATCGGGTAAGTTGTTAAAATTATTTCTTAACTCTTTATATATCTTAATTACATCCTCTTTATTTTCCTTATTACTCAAAAGAGCAGATTTTCTTACTAAAGCAAGCATTTTAATACTTAGATGAGATCTTTTACACAGTGTTTTTTCATCGGAACAAATTGAAATAATTTTATCAACTTCTTTAAAAAAATCCTTATTTTTTTCAAACCATTTATATAAGTTCATTCTAAAAAAAGATTTAGTTATATCATCTTCTTCCATATTTTCAAAAAAGTTTATAATTGGGTAAATAAAAGAACCCATTTTCATTATTGATAATATTTCTTTTAGATTCATAAAAAGCTCCTCTCTAAAAAAGTAACAAAATAGTTACATAATTATATTTAAAAAACAAAAATAAAATAAAATCTCTGTATATACCATTATAACAAATTTATAGTGATAAGAAGTAAAGTTATTAATATATTGCAGGAAAATCAAAAAATGAAAACCCTCATAAAATAGTAGTTCCAGAGATCTTATCCAAAGTTGCAAACCATATCAGATTTGTTATAATTTTGTAAATGTCTGTTTAAGATGGAGGGTTACAAATGAAAAAAATTTTAATAATTATTTTAATTGTAGTTGTTTTAACGCTAAATACTATAGTATTTGCAGAAGGAAATAAAAATGATGAAAAGATAAATAATTTAGACAGCTATAAAATTAGTGATTCAGTTTATTAATTATTTTAATCGAAAGGAGGTGAAATAATGATTGAGATTATAAAACCAAAAAAAATTATTTATCACACAAATAGTTGTGGAGTTGGAGGAGTAAGTAACTGTTGTCCAGGGACATCATCAAAATTAAGTTAAAATAATTAAGAAAGATAAGTTTTTAACTTATCTTTCTTATATTGATGGAGGCAGAAATGAAAAATATAAATGAAATAAAAAAATCTAAATATAACATTGAAATATCTTTAAATGGAAATTGGGTTATTTATAATACTCTTAAAAATAGTATGTTAGAGTTAAACGAAGAATTCTATTCATATTATAAAAATAATAAGATAGTTTCAGAAAAAATAACTCAAAAATTTTATGAATATGGTTTATGGTTAGATAAAGATTATGACGAAATTAAAGAACTAAAAATGCTATATTTGAGGAAAATTTATTCAAGTGACTATCTGAATCTAACAATAAAAACAACAAATAACTGTAATTTTAATTGTGTGTATTGCTATCAAGATCATTTAAAAACAAATTTAGAAAATGATGTAATTCTAAAAATTAAAAATTTCATTGATAAAAAAGTTGAGAATGATAATATTAAATATATTTTTATACATTGGTTTGGAGGAGAACCTTTAATTAATCCACAACCTATATTTGATATAGAAAATTATATACTTAAAAAATATAAAAATATTGATTTAAAATCTTCGATGACAACTAATGGATATCTATTAAATAAAAAAAATATAGAAAAATTAAAAAATACTCAAATAAACTCTTTTCAAATAACTATAGATGGGAATAGTGATGAACATAATAAAACAAGGAAAACCAACCAGGGTGAAAATACTTATGATAAAATATTGAAAAATATAAAAAATATATTAGAAAAATCAAATTTTGAAATTTTAATAAGGATAAATGTAAATAAAAACAATAGTGATATTAATAAATTTTTAATTCAAATGGAAAAAAATAAATTATTGAATAATAATAGAATTAGCTTTCATTTCAATGAAGCAAAAAAAATGGATATTAGTTATACAAATAAAGATATATTTTATCAAAGCGTTAAAGAGTATTCAAAGGATTTATTATTAATATATAATTTATTATTAAATAAAAAAATAAAAATACCATTTTACTTTACAAAAGGCTATAATTGCGAATTTGATAGATTAAATACTTATTTAATTAATACAGATGGGAAATTTTATAGATGTTCTTCTTCTGAAAAAGAAGAAGCTTTTTATTTAGGAGATATAAATTCCAAAGGTGAATTATTTAAAAATGCTAAGAGTTTTTATAATAAAATGCTAAGAGATCCTTTTGAATCAAAAAAGTGTTTTGACTGTAAAGTTATGCCTTGGTGTATGGGTGGATGTGGTTTTTTAAAAGTAAAAAAAATCAATGAATGTATACCGGAAAAATATATAATAAATGATTTAATAAAGCTTTATTATAAGGAGTCAAAAAATGAAAAAAATTTTAAATTTTAAGGAAAAAAGCAATTTATTAAAAATATCTTTTTTAATTCTTTTTAGTTTTTTGGGGGTAGCGCTTTATTATTTAATCCCTTATTTTACAAAATATCTTATAGATGATTTAATTATGGAACAAAATCTAAATTCAATAAAAATATGGATTATAATTACTGTCATATTTTCTGTTGGTTTACATATTTATACATTTTATTTTCAAAAATACCTTTGGGATAAAATACCTGTTCAATTATCCAATAAAATTAGAAAAAAAATAATAAAAAAAGTTTTAAATATAAAAAAACACGACTATAAAAACATTGATAAAGGAGAACTTTTAAATATAATACTTCAAGATTCTAGTAATTACAGTAATGTTTTTGTGACATATTATGCTACAGGTATTAATTCAATTTTAAGAATTATTTTTGGTTATATCATTTTATTATTGATAAGTCCAGAGCTAACAATAATTAGTTTATTATTTATTCCATTTTACATATTTTCAATGGTTATTAATAGAAAAAAACTTGAAAAATATTCGTTATCAGAAAGGCTAGCTGCTGATCAATTTATTTTAATGGCAAATAAAATAATAGAAGGTAAAACATCTATAAATTTGAATAATAAAGAAAACTTTTTCTTAAAAAAATTTGAAAATAAAAAAAATAACTGGCAGAATGAAAGAATAAAATATTCTTATTGGTATAATTTCACAGTTGAAATACCAAATTTTTTAAGCACAATTTCAACATTTTTGGTTCTTGGTGTAGGATCGTACCAAGTAATACAAAATCAGTTATCCTTGGGAAGTTTAGTAATGTTTTCTCAATACTCAACAATGCTTTTTGAACCACTACATCATATTGTTCAGGCAGTTATTCAAAAGAAAGCTAATAAACCTATTTTAAAAAGAGTGAATGATTTTTACAATAGAACCAATGAAGATATTGATTTTGAAAATACAGATAAATTAATTGAAATAAGAAACTACAATGTTATAAATGAAGCAGATAAAATTCTATACAAAATAGAAAATTTAATTATAGAAAATAAACCTGGCTTATACTTAATCAAGGGAGATAATGGCTCTGGGAAATCAACATTTTTTAATCTTATATCTAAAATAAATGACTATAGAGAAAATCAAGATAAAAATGAATATATTTTTAAAATAAACAAAGATGTTTCAAGTAACTTGTCTTATCAAGGAAATCAAATTTTTATCTTTGAAGGTACTGTAAAAGAAAACATAATATTTGGAGATAAAGAAGAAAATTATGAAAACATAGAAAGATTACTAAATATATCAAACAGTTCAAAATTTATTGATATGAAAAATATTGGATTATCTCTTGGAGAAAAACAAAAAATTAATCTTGCAAGAATTTTCAATCAATCAGAAAAAGATATTATTTTGTTTGATGAACCTACAAATAACCTTGACAAGAAAACTAAAGAAAAGTTAGTTGAAAAAATAATGGAATTAAAAAAAGACAAAATAATTTTTGTTATAAGTCATCTAGATGATTTTGATAAAATTGCTGATAAAAAATATGAAATTAAAAATAACAAATTATTAGAATATTAATGATTAAAAGGTGATTTTTAATGAATAAATTTAAAATATACATAAAAAATAACAAGTTAAATTCAATAATAGCTTTTATTTCTTCTATATTATTAGGTATTTTGTCGTTTGTATTATCAGAAAAACTAAAATTATTTTTTAATGAAGGAATCATAGAAAATAAATTGAATGTCATTGAAGAAAATTTATTCATTATATTTATAATTTTTTTATTTGTTTTTATCTTAAATATTTTATCTTCGGTGATAAATAATTTGATGAATTGGAGAGGGGCAAAAAATTATAATGTTTTCTATGCAAAAAAATTATTTAAAACAGATTATAATTATTTTCTAAATAAGACTTCTGCAGCAATATGGACTAATTTAAACATGTCTTCTATGAAAGTATCTGGTTTTTATACGTCAATAATATATATGAGTACAAAAATAATTGAAATGACCATTTACTTTTATATACTTATAAAAATAAATATATTTGCAGGTGTTTTTACTTTAATAGCTATTCCTTTAATATTATTAACGACATTAGGAGTAAAAAACAAAATGTCAGAATATCAGATGAAAATGTTAGAGAAATCAAGAGAATTATCCTCAACAGCAATTGAATCATTTAGTTCAGTGAAAAATATAAAAGTAAAAAATGCTTATCACTTTTTTTTAGAGAAAATACGAGCTAAAAATGAAGAACTAAACAAAGCTGTTATAAAATCAGCTGTTGTAGAAAATTATTGGTCTTATGTCAGTTCTTTAATAAATTCCTTGGTGCCAATAACAATAATATACTTAATAATGAAATTTACTAACTTATTGAATATTTCTGTTGGAAATATAATAGTTTTATATTCATTTATACCCTTATTTTTATCCAGTTTTAAAAGTTTTTATTCTTTAATAATGGAATTTTTTAGCTCAAAACCATATTTAAAAAGTTTAGACGAGTTAGAAAAACTAGATCAAGAAAATGTTGAAGGTATTTACATAGATAATTTTGAAAGTTTAGAAACAAAGGATTTAAAGATAAAAATATCTGAAGGTAGATTATTGGATATACCAGATATGAATATTAAAAAAGGAGAAAAAATTTTAGTATCTGGTGAAAGTGGAATAGGTAAAAGCTCTTTTTTTGAAACTCTTTTAAAACTTAGAAATGATTACAGTGGAGAAATTAAAATAAATGGAATAGATTTAAAAAAGATTTCTTCAAAAAGTGTTAGAAATATAGTAGGAATATCATTTCAAGGTCAGGAAGTTTATTCTGGAAGCATAAAAGAAAATATTTTATTGGGGAAAAATGAGGAAGATCTATCAGAAATAATTGAAATTTCCGAGTTAAATGAAATATTAAATTATAAATCAGAAAAAAGAATAAACAATAATGTATTATCTGGAGGAGAAAAATCAAGAATAAGTTTAGCTCAAAATTTATTTAAAAATCCTGATCTAATACTTATAGATGAATCGTTAAGTAGTGTGGATGAAATAACTGAATCAAAAATATTGAATAAAATACTTTCTAAATTTAAAAATAAAACTATTTTATGCATTAGTCATAGAAATTCTTCTTTAAAAAATTTTGATAGAGAAATCAAAATAGGTAATAACTCGTAAAATATTTCAGAGGATAAATTGTATTTAGGGGGGATTTAATGAAAAATATAGTAAAAAAGTCTTTTGTTGATTCGATTAAGTTCATAAAAAGTGGAGAATTTATTTTTATGATTTTGATATCTTTAATAGCAGTTTTTTTAAGTATGTTTGGATATATTTTTGATCTTCAAGTTATTGTATCTGGTGAGTTAGGAAGAGGAATAAACAACTCTGTTTGGGTTGGTTTGAAAATGAGTATTATAACAATACTCTTTATATATCCATTAGGATTTTTATTTTTAAAGAATAATATGATGAGAAGTAATGGCAAAATAAAAAATGATAAAACATATGAGAATAAAAACTATATAATATATAAACACTTTTCAAATTTTATTATTCTATCATTAATTACTTTAATAATTTTTGTTTTGGGAGGAATAATGCAAGTAATAAGAGGAGAAAATCCTCTTAACTTAATAGAATTGTTGACGCCTTGGCTGATAATCATATTGCCTTTGATGTATTTTACTGCTACTCTTTCTATATTATTTCAAGTAGTACCTTTTTTAAAAAGAATTTTTGGATTAATAGCATTCATATTTCTCTATTTTTCTCAAATATTAATACCGATATATTTAAATACAAATGGTAAATGGGCATTAGATATATTAGGAATAAGCAAAATCTCGATTATACAAATTATAGTCTGATTATTTTCACGTGGCAAAAAGTGACGAAAACATTTTTATTGGAAAACTTTAATTTTAGCACTTCTTTTTTGTTTAGTAGATTATTGGTTATAGTAGTAGGATTAATAATTTTGTTTGCGTCTCAATCAATTTTTAAAAGAAGTTTTGGTAATAAAAATATATGAAAAAAGAGAGGATGAAAATTATAAAAACTTATTAATTATCTCAATGAAATCTTTCCTATCTTTTTCCTCAAAACACCAAAAAGATGTTGAAGAAAGTCTTTTATTTAATCCAAATTTTTGAATAAAAGGAATAAACTCTTTATTTGGTTTAGGTAACATAACTTTTGGTATATTTTTAAAATCATATCTTTTATAATTTCTTATAAATTTTTCTAAAACATCTTTTTCTTGAAAGCTAAGATTACAATAAATTTTTATAAAATCAAATAAATATTTTTTATTAAAATCATTAAAAAAGGCTTCTATTAACTTTTTTCTACCATAATAAAAAGAACTTGAATCAAACTCAAAACTATTATAAGAATTAATTTTGGGTATTCGGATTTTATGGTGGAAAAGGGCCTATAAGTTACTCTTTTCCAATTTCTTAATAAGTGTGGAAAAATCTACACCATAGTTGCCTGTTTTGTCTCGGTCTGTTATTTGATACGAATTGAAACTATCGTATAACATAGCTTTGCTGAATGCACTTGAATTAAATCGTGGCTTCCTCTTTTTATGGAGCTTTTCATTAAAAATTATTTTAGCTCGTAAGGCTTCAAATGAGTACCCTCTACCCATTCGTTCTACTTGCCTAATGATGCTATTTATAGACTCTGTATAAGCGTTAGTGAGCCTTTTATCAAAGTAATTGAAGATTTCATCCTGCCAGTTGTCTACGGCTCTTAATAGGTCTTTATAGGCGTTTTTAGAGTTGCTGGATAAACAGCATTGTCTCCAATACCTGTAACGATCTTTGGCTTGCTCAAGGTCATCTGTATCCCATATCAAGTAGAACTCTTCTTTAAGTTCGTAGGCTTCTTTTAGTTCAGGTAAATTACTTAACCAAGTATCCAAAAGGAATGAATCTCGTTCATTCAAGTCATGCTTTCGTTTAAGAAGGATATACCTCTCACGCATAAGGGTACGACTTTCTTTGGCTGTCATATTGGCTTTAAGAGACTTCCTAACACTATCCAAGGCTTGATTAGCCATTCGGACTACATGAAACTTATCTACAACTACTTTAGCGTGAGGTATAACTGTATTAACTGCGTCTTTGTAGGGCTTCCACATATCCATTGTGACATATTCGATATATGTATTGTCTTTAATTTCAGAAAGGCGTTGAATGACCGTATCTTTGTTACGATTGGGTTTTATGTCATATATAGTTCTACGTTCTACATTGGTCAATACAAGACGAGGTTTCTTGATAATGTGTATTTCGTCAATACCAAGCCATTTAGGAGTTTCAAACTGATATTCACGTTCTTTTAATGCCACATAGTCTTTAAAGATGTTCCTAACAGTTTTCTCGTCTACACCAACACTTTCAGCTACGTCTACGAAGGTCTTAGACAGAGATTGTTCTTCAATAGACCTTATAAGCCTTTTAGTCATACTACGCTTTTCGTCAATGGATATAAGGCGTTCCCAAAAAGTTGTGCCACATTCACGACATTTATAACGTCTGCGGTTTAATTGTAATCCTACTCGCTTTAAACGAATAGGCAGATCCATGATTAGTTGCTTTCTTGATGTATGTTTATATAGCCTGTCAAAGCCACATTGAGGGCAACGTACTGGTGGAAAAGTTGCTTCCACTTTAAACATCATGTCGGATTCATTTTCTTGTGGTGGTTCTATTGTTTTAAGATCTGGTAGTAATAATAAGTCTGACATATTGTTCATCCTTTACTACTCCGTGTTTTTCAAGTATAGATTTGATATCAAAATTAAAATTGTTAAATATTTTTTGTGACCACAAATGCTCTTAGAACATCCCATAAAGCATATACAATAGGTGATAGGAAAATAGTTTGGAAAATTCCTTTTGTAGAGTTTGCATTAAATAATGCACCCTATCGTTGGATAGCCTATGTACAAAAAAGGTTATCCTATAGTTGCACAGGATAACCTTCATTATTATTCAATTATGCAGTTGCACAGCTACAATCTTTGCACTCGCAAACTTCATCAGTACAATGATCTGCACATTCTTGATTACAATAAACTTTTCCATCAACCTCTACTTTGTTCTCACCAATAAGACAATTACAGTTAGAGCGTGCACATTTTTCCACTTTGAATCTCCTCCTATTTTGGTAAATCTTCTGTTAGGCACCATCCTTCGTGTAAAAGGCTGGTTACACAAAGATCAACAACTCGATACCGAATAAAATTTCCCTCACGAGACGAACGAACAATGCCCTTATCATCTAATCGTTGAAGTTGGTTAGAGATGGCTTGAGGTTTCATTTCGAGTTGTTCAGCCAACTCAGTAACGGATATGTTTGGTGTTCGATTCACTGCGTGTAATATCCGAAGCCTCGTGCCGTTTGAAAGGATTTTAAACGTTTCGCTCAATCCCTCCGCATAATCTATATCCAACAAAGGACGATCCGTTAGCTGAGGTTTAGGTGTATAACAATTTTCTTCCATTATTTCCTCCTCCATTTCACAATTACAATATATAGTGTAATTATTCATATGTCAAATTGCATTTCTTTGGAGTAATCCTGAATTATTCATACCTCTAAATGTGGATAACTATTTCTATTAAACTCACTGCTTTTTTAGACATTTTTAAGTATTAACTGTCTATCATGCCACTTTATATCCTTCTCGATTAGATCGAAAACAAAAAGATGGAAAAAAGAGTATAAAGACCCCTTGGTCTTACAATCGTCAAAAAATTAATATGATCTTCTGGAGTAGCTAATGCAACAGAACCAGCTGTTGAATATTCTCCAATATTGTCCAGAACAGTGAAGAGAAAACGTAACCTGTGGACAAGCGGACTTTTATTTTACGCGCATGTCGTGTCAGCCTTCCAGCAATGTGGAAAACTTTAAACCGAATAGTCGCCACCGTTGATTTTTTCTCTTTATCTGGGAATGTTAGCTCTTTCATCAAATGAATGACTGTATAGGCAATACAACTCATCATCATGCGAGCCTGATTCGCAAGAAACGTTGAACTATCGGTCTTGTCGAAGGAAAAACCATGTTTGATTTCTTTGATATAATTTTCCATTGTCCCTCTCTTTTGGTAGAGCTTGTACACTGTTTGGGCAGGTATATCAACGAAATTTGATACGATAAACTCAAACGTCGTAAATAAGAGTTCGCCAGCTTCTCGAGTGGCCTTTACAGCTACTTTACGAACCGTTTCCCAAGATTTAGCTTGATAATCAATCTTGAAATACTGTGATTCTTTATGTGTAAAGTCTGTATCTGGTCCGTAAAGGACCTTTTGTTGAGCCATGTTCTTCAGTCGTGCATTGACTTTTAAACGAATAATATACTTCACTTTTTCTTGCTCGCATAACTCATAGATCTCAGGTTTGGCAAAGCCACTGTCCCCTCGGACAGTTAAAAACATATCGCATGAGTGCTGTTTGTGTTGAGAGATGATGTCTGCTAAAAAGACTTCTGCATTGTTAGACGTGTACACATTGCCCGGACGAAGTTCGGCACCCAGAAACAGACCAGTCAGTCCATCAAAAGCCACTAAGGGATGATAACCCGTTGTTCCGTAGTGAGTATTGAAATCAGTCTGTTCTTGTTTTCCGAAGGTGTCTGAGTGAGTAGAATCCACGTCAATGATCATATGCTGTGTATTTTTTTGGCCGATATAGATAGTGGTCAATGCCTTGGCAATTGATTGAAGTTGAACGATATTCTCCTCCGACAGTTGATGAATAAAACGAGAAACCATCGACTGTGAACCTAAGGTCGTTTTATTTAGCCCCTGCTGAAAAACTGGATCGTGACGTAGCCAATTGGCTGAAGAATCCGTTGAGTAACCGGCTATTAACTGCACAAGAACCTGCATAAATAAATCAATATAGTCATGTGTACAATAGTTTCTTGAATCGTCAATATGCAATAACTCGTTAACCAGCTCTTTGAACTTGATCTTATGAAAAAATTCAAAGAGTAAAAGGAGACCGGAATCATTGGATAATTGACCGCCATCGTTTGACATAACCAAATGGGGATTGAATTGTAGTTGCTTTTCTTGTAAAGTTGACATTGAGCACACCTCTTGTTTTTGTTGTTTTGATCGACTTTACAATAACATAGAGTGTGCTCTTTTTGTATATTTTTTTCTTCACCCAACGGGTGAAGAAGGAATAGAGTGATAAACCTTATCAAAGCGGGATAAATGCCTGTTCTGACAAGGTACTATGAATTATTCAGGGTAATTCCATTTATAATTAATATCGTAATAATTAATCCAGTAATCCCAACACTAGTTGCACTATATATCCAAAGTTTTGCTCGATTAAACTTTAGTGCTTTAGCAATAACACCTATTGTCCAAACACCTGCTAAAGGAGTTAACAAAAGTATAACCCATGCACCATGCTTTTCTATGCGATTCTCCCATTTTCCATTTAGACTTTTTTCCATGATTTTTTTCATGAAATTAAATTTCATTAACCATTCATAGCATATATCCACAAACGGAATAACCATCCAATTTCCTAGTGAAGCCCATAAAAAAGCGTCAAACCAATTTAGCCCGGCTGCAAAACCTGCAGGTATTGCAATATAAATTTCAAAATAAGGAAAAAAACCTATGAACCAAGTTGAAAATGCTGCTCCAATATACTTAATAATTTCCAAAATTAAACCTCCAATCAAGTTTATTTAATTTTTAACTGCAAACACCTTTCCAAAAATATCTCCATAAATGATTCAATTTTTCATTACAATTTTGATTTGCTAATGAATCAATATATAAGTTTTCCAACAACATACGATATACACTTATGGCAGACGTTATCTCTTCTTCTGCCAACATTTTTTGTTTAGCACAATCAATAAAAATTCGTGATACTGTGTCGTCAATAAAATTATCATATTTTGCTAATAATTTATCTACAAGCGACAACAATTCACTGCTAGATAAAATTGCAACGCGCTTGCTGAAAGCTATCTCATCAGCGGTTAAAAAATCACTTTCTAGACAGACAGTTTTAAGCAAAATAAAAAGTTGTTCATCTAATGGTTTATCCCTCTCTACTTCAAGCAATTGTTTTATAGCAACGATACATTTATCTAGTATTTTTTCACAGGCAATAGTAAATATTTCATTTTTTCCACTATAGTGGGTATAAATAGAACCTTTCTTTATGCCAACTTGCTTTGCTAGATAGTCAACAGAAGTTCCTTCAAATCCATTTTCACCAAAGGATTTTATAAATTCTTCAATAATTAAATCTTTTGTTTTCATAATTCACCATCCTTAATACTAACTACCGGTAGTTAGTATTTTATACTAGGTGATTCCATTTGTCAAGTAATAGTGGTGATTTGTATGTGTCAATACTTTGGCGGAAACTTTTCTCTAGAGATGGTAACTCTTCAATTTTAATATTAAAATTGCTCATTCTGTGTGTTTCGTTACCCAAACATTTTCTTCAGTTGTCCCATTGGACTTGATGTGGAACTATAATTAGCTATTTCACCCATTTTAACCCCTATAGAAGGACGATGAATCTTTTTCAAAACAGCTCTAACAGCCCCTTTAAATTCAGGGACAATGGTTTGTTCAAATGCAGGTAGTTCCGCTCTCAAAGCTTCTAAAAGAGTTCCGTTTTTACGAGCTGAAATAATGGAAGCTAAGTTTCCAGCTCCTTTGGCTGAAAATCCACGCCCTTGGCGTTTCATACGGTAACTGTAGGGACGATGATTACTTTCACAAATACCTATTCCATTTTGGACAGGTAAGTCTCGCATTTTCAAGGGACAAATACTTTCCCAATTGCGTTCTAAATAAGCCCCTAATAGACGGAGATGCTCTTCTTTCTCAGTTCTTGTTTCTTCATCTTCTATGCGACTTTCTGTCGTCGCCAATACGCTAAGAACACGTTCTTTATCATAGGCACTCACAGCTTTTCTCATTTCAATAATCATAGGCTTATCAAAACTTAACCGTTGGTTTATTTTTTCATTCACATGGTAGGGATCTCTAAAGTGTTCATGCTTTTTGCATTTTCCAATAATCTGCTCAAATTTATCTTTTTCATACCCGCTGCCGCCATCACTGTTGGATACGATGATTGTTTCCCGAATATCATACATCGCTTCTAACCACTGCCCAGCTCGTTTAAAGGCTTCTTTACTAGATACTGTACTTTCAAAAACTTGGGATCCAATAAGGACTGGTCGCTTTTGTTTTCCTACGTACGTCACACCTTCATGAAATTGAACACGATGAAGCTCAGGATTTTTCTCGCCTCTTCCTTTTAGTAATAACCCGTCGCCTTCAATAAACAGCACAGGCACTTTCCTTTTTTCTTTTTGGGGTGTTTCAATATGACTCGGAGCTTCATCCGTCCATTTTTGAACTTTCTCACCTGTTTTTTGAACCATTTTATGAACGGTTGTATGACTTACTTGAAGCGGAGTTAAGAGGTTAATGGCATCAGCCGCCTTGCGATACACACCATCGGAGGCAACCTTAGCGGCTTTCATTTCAACTAAAGGTGAATAGCGAATATACTCTTCTAAGCCGATGGCTTCATCTAATGGTACAATGCTTTTTTCGCCATCTTTTCTCATGCGTCGTCGCCTAATCTCAACAGCCCCGTATGAGAACTGAACGGTACGTTTCATTGTTTTCTGTATATCGTATCCTTTTTCTTTATAAGTATGAATTAATTCCAAATCAATCATCTCGATTGCTTTGGAAACCAGCTCACACATGACTTTTGGAAGGTATTGATCTAATCGTATTTCACTGTCTAATAATGTTTCAGAATCCTTTAATATACTGGCAATTTCTGCTATAATTTGATTCATAAGAAGACCTCTTTTCTGGATTTGTGGTTATCTCTAGATTAAGGGTCTTCTTCCTTTTTGTCTACTTTAATTTCTTACCCTACTATTTTACTTTCCGACAACTATTTTACACATAGTTCTTTGGATTATTCTACATTAGTCAATGGAATATCACTTGCATTGTTTTTAGTTCTTATACCTTCTTTTTTCCATTGATATCTACGAAGGAACATTGCGTTTGCAATGATAATCAAGGCACTTCCTTCATTTATAATTAAACCTAATGTAAGAGGCATGACTCCGATCAAGGCAGTCACAACAAGGAACGCAACTATCGCTAACGAAATAGCAATATTTTGGTCTATTTTAGAAACTGTCTTTTTACTTAATTTTAGTGTATATACTAGTTGATCTAAATTATCCTGCATTAAAGCAATATCTGCTGTCTCTAGTGCAACGTCTGTTCCTTGAACTCCCATTGCAATACCTACATCAGCCTGAGCCAGTGCTGGTGCATCATTTACACCATCTCCTACCATCGCTACCTGCCCATACTGTTTTTGCAATTCTTTCACTGCGTTAATCTTATCTTCTGGAAGGAGTTCTGCTCTTACTTCATCAACGCCAAGTTCTTTACCAATTGCTTCACCTGTTAGTCTATTATCACCTGTTAGCATAACAACCTTTTTCACACCAGCTTCTTTCAAACTTTGAATAGCTTGTTTTGCATTTTCTTTGGGTCTATCAGCTACTGCAATCATCCCAAGTACTTCATTGGCAGTTCCTAAGAGCATGACAGTTTTCCCTTGTCCTTGCAGCTTTTCAATTTGCATGACGTGGTCTTTATTTATGTTTACTTTTAATTCGTTAAACAAGCGTGGATTTCCAATGTAGTAATTATTTCCGTTAATCTTACCTTTTGCCCCACGACCTGTAAGTGAATCGAATTCTTCTACATCTGGAATTGTAATCTTTTTGTTTAATGTTTCTTCCATAATCGCATCAGCTAAAGGATGTTCGGATTGTTTTTCAAGCGCACCAGCAATCTCCAATAATTGCTTATTTGAAAGGTCTGATACCGTTACAAGATCCGTGACCGAAGGCTTTCCAACTGTCAAGGTTCCTGTTTTATCAAATGCCACAACTTGAGTACTACCAGCTGATTCTATATAAATACCGCCTTTAACCATTACTCCACTTCGAGCTGCCGTTCCAATGCCAGTAACGACTGCGACTGGCACAGACAGTACTAATCCACAAGAACAAGAAACGACTAGTACCACTAAAGCTCTATATAACCATTCATCAAAAGGTTGACCAAAGAAAAGGGGAGGTACAATAGCCACAATGATCGCTAATACAAACATGGCTGGCGTGTAAATGGCACCAAATTTCTCACTGAACCGCTGTCCTTTCCCTTTTTTCATTTGTGCGCCCTCTACTAATTTAATAATTTGGGCTAGGGTTGTATCTTGAGCAAGTTTAGTCACTTCTATTTCCAATGCACCACGTTCATTTAATGTTGAAGCAAATACCTCATCTCCTAATTGTTTTGATACAGGTATTGACTCTCCAGTAATGGAAGCTTGATCAACTGTAGTTGAACCTTTAGTGACTACACCATCAACTGGTATTTTTTCTCCGGGACGTACCAGAACGATATCTCTGATTTCCACTTGTTCTGTCAATATACGCATTTGACGACCATTTCGAATGACTGTTGCTTCACTAGGGGCTAATTCAACTAATGCTCTAATTGCATTTCTGGCTTTATCTGATGCGTATGATTCCATTAATTCACCTAAAGAGAAAATAACGACAAGCCCCGCAGCTTCTCCCCATAATCCTAGATAAATAGCTCCAATTACTGCCGCAATATGCAATGTATTAATGGAGGGACTTCCATTTCTTAATTCAACCCATGCACTTCTTGCTGGATAGATCCCTCCAACAACAATTGCAATACTATATAAAATAATCGCCCACATTTCAGGTAGACCGAATCCAATTTCTGCAATCAGTGTAAATGCTGTGACGGTTGCGGCAATAATCAACAGTATTGTCCTTGGGTGTTTATACCACCTTGTATTCATTTCTGTGTTCCCCTGAACTGACCCCTGTCAAGTAGACAGATAAAAAAATAAGTTTTTTTGAGACTAGAATTATCTAGTCTTTTTTTAATTACAAAATACAAATATTTTTTTACAGTTAGCTATTTTTTGTCTCTTTGCCTTAGGATATATAATCGGGATTCATCCCGATTATATATCCTAAGGCAAAAGTGTCATCACTTAACGAACTGCAACAACTTTAGTCATTTTAAAATCTAATAAACTATCTATTTAGTATTCACTGGTATCTTTAACCCCATAGACAAAGAAACCCGTTTTGAGTTATAGAATTCAATGTAAGTATTAATAGCATCCTCTAGGTCTTCAAAAGTTTCAAAGTGCTTTCTTCTATAACATTCATCCTTAAGGATGCCCCAGAAACTTTCCATAGGCCCGTTATCAATACAATAGCCTGGTCTCGACATACTTTGTATAACCTCATTTCTCTTTATATATTCTTTGAACCAATGGGAAGTATACTGATAACCACGATCACTATGTATCAAGGTCTTATTTGGTAACAGTTGACCTTCAATTTGCTTAAATGTTTCAGCTACGAGGTGGTTGTTATTGGAAATTCCTAATTTCCACGCAATAATTTTCTTCTCACCATAATCCAAAACTGCACTCAAATAGGCTTTAGAGTGGTTATTGTATTTTAATTCTGTTACATCAGTTAACAGGACTTCATTTGCTTTATACATTTTTTTGAATTCGCGATTTAACACATTTTCAGCTACATTTTGTGGTTTATGCGGTTTATAGTGGTATCGTTTCTTACGAATAACTGATTTTATACCTAAATGAGTCATTACTCTGTATACACATTTATGATTAGCTTTCTCCTCACAATAGTGATTTAAATAAATCGTCATTCTCCTATATCCATATATACCATTAACTTCTTCATTCACGTCAATAATTGTCTTCATGATATTATTTAAGCGTATTTCCTCAGCCGTCGGCTTTCGTTTTAACCACTTATAATATCCAGCACGACTAACCCCTAATACCTGACATAAAAGAGTTATTTTGAATCCTTTTTCTTTGAGGCAGGAGATGGTTTGAAATTCCGCTTCATATCGTGCTCTTTTAATATCGACCCTCTTTCTATCTCCTCGAGCTTTTTTAATACCGCATTCTCTGTTTTTAAGTACTCATTTTTAGCTTTTAAAGCAGCTATTTCTGTACGTAACTGTTCAGTTTCAGTTTGAATCGTAGAAGGTTTTCGGCGTCCTCGCCCATCTATTAGGCCTTCACTTCCATGTTTTTTATATTTTTGAACCCATGAGTAAACGTTATTATAAGATACTTGATATTTTTTGGCTGTTTGCACATATGATAAGTTATTGGATAAACAATCCTTGACAATTTCTATTCGCTCACTGGTCGTTGTTTTTCTCATTTTCATAGTGTACACCTCGGGTTTCGTACTGTAACTCTTACTACTTTTACCCTCAGTATACTTCATTATCCAATAACTTACAGTTGATACAGCAGGAACATTGAATCTTAGTGTTAGATCTCGAAGAGATCCCTCATCATTTAAATAAGCATTAACTACCTTTTGTTTAAATTCTTCAGAATATATATTATTTAATTTTCTAGGTTTCAAGGCCTCTAAACCATACTTTCGATATTTATTAACATATTGATAGAATATTGTATTATGTATCGATAACCCATACTCTTTTACCAAAGTTGGATAATTTATACCATCTTTGATGAACATCAGAATATATTTTTCTAACACATCTGCAGAATATACTTTTCTATTCATAAAAAAATCCCCTCTAAAGTAGACTTATTTTATTAAGTGTCTACTTTAGGGGGAGCATATCACCCCCTTATTTATGTTCCATTTTTAAAATGTAATCAAAAAAATTGATATGTTTTTATTCATTTGATAGGAAAAGATAAATTAAATACTAAACCCCACTCAAAAGTTAATTAAAGGGATAACATTAAGTGGAAAAACTGGAGTTATTTAACTACAGGGTGACCTACTTTTTTTAATTTATCAGCAATGTCGTCAAGAGTTACTCTGGAATCATCATAAGTTACAGTTAATTTTTCCGCAAAAAAGTTAGCCTCTGTACTTTGAATTCCCTTTAATTTTTTCAAAGCTTTTTCAACTGTTGTTGCACATGAAGGGCAATCCAAACCTTCCACTTTTAGAACATCAGTTTTTGCTGAATTCATTTTAAATTCCTCCCTTTTATTTAAGTAAAACGATAATACTTTTTATTACCAATTTCACAATTACATTGTATAGTGTAATAGTATTGTTGTCAATTCCTATATCTTATATTAATGACTGTCCTTTAATTAATCTGCTACATAGGTACAAATACAATAATTCGAATACCTCGATACAGTATAAGTCATAACAATAAGGTCTGTTTTCCAGTATGTCACACACTTTTTCCATGTATTGTGCCATAAATTTTCTTAGCTCTTGTTCGTTAGACTATTTTAACTTTCTCACGTATCTCTCGTATTTAATTGATACATTTATGACACTTAGTATTCCACCAGATATTCCGATTTGAACACTAATTATTTTTAAACTTTAAAAAGATAATTCCACTATAAAATCCGAAGACCCTTAATTTTAAAATCATTTTCTAAATATAGAATGGGATTTTTATACTTATAAAAAATAAAATTGATCAATTGTTTCAATGGATAAGTGATGTTTACTTTTATCAATTTATCTTTATTTATATATTTTATTATCTGCAATAGATTGATTTCGTTTCTATAATAATTACTCAAGTAAGAAATGAAAAGTTCTAAAAATTGTTTTTCTTTAGATAAAGAAAAAAATCTTTTGGCATTTTTTCTAAATTTATTGTCTATAAAGTCTTTTTTTATTTCAGTAATTACTTCTATCGGGAGATCAATATCAAAATCAAACTCTAAATTTTTTAAAATTTTATTCAAAGTTATCGATTGAATATTATCTCTTTTTTCTAATAAAAAATCTTTTATCGCTCTTGAAGAAACGTTCATATTTTCAATAGAAAAATTCTTTTCAAAAATAAATTCTTTTAGAAAGTTTCTCAAATTTTTAGTATTTTTGTAGTATTTAGGGGAATCACACAAATAATAATTATCTATATATTTTATTAATTCTGGGAATTTATTTTTTATATAAATTTTTTTATCATTATTTAGATTAGAGTAAATTTTTGAAATAATAAAAATATTATCATAAAAAATGTTCAAGTTAGATCTTTTTTGTACGGTTAAAACGGTATCAAAAGTATTAAAAATCTTACTTTGAAAATCTTCAAAATAATAACCAAGATAAAATAATAAAGGGAAAGTAAATTTTAAAGATAATTCAATGTTTTCATATCTTAACCACCAACAAATGTTATTCAAAGCTTTAGTTATTCCAGAAGGGTTTGGAACATCTTTTAAAATATAAAAAGCATCAAGATTAAGGTTTTTAGATTCTATATAGTTTTTTTCATTTCTCTTTTTTCTTGCTTCAGCCATAAACATATAGGCTTTATCCACTGGAAATTTATCATATTCATAACTCCAGGTTCTAACCTCTTCTAAAGATATATAATCATAATAAACCTCTCTTGTGATATTTAACGACCCTATAATCAATGGTCTAACATAATTGGGAGTTCTTGAGATTCCTTTTTTTAATTCAATAAAAACATCTTTAATCTCATTTTTTTTAGATAATTTAGTTAGAACATCCATTTTTTCTATTAATAAAAGATAATAAATATTTTTTTTGTTTACTGTTGATAAAGAATCATTAATTTTTAACAAAGCTTCATTATAATTTCCACTCCATTTTAATTTTATTGCTTTTAAGTATTTTATTTCATCATCATATATATTTGTGTTTGAAAAATTGAGGAAATAATCAATAAAAGGTTTTATAAATTGACCATAATCCAAAACTCTTAATAATTTTTTTATGTACATTTTGACTCCTTTATGAAACTTTTATTAAAATTAAAGAAAATAAAAAGAAACTAAAAATTAACAAACAATAAAATAAATTAATTATTCATAAATTACAAAATTATTATGAAAATATTTATATTCAATTATAACATAATTATTTATTAATCAATTAAACAAAGGCTTTATAAATTAATGTTGATAAAAAATATCTTGAAAAACCTAATAAAAATTTTTTAATTCAAAAAATAAAAATCCTTTATTAATAGTATTTATATCTATTGTTATCTGAGTTGAAAATCATATAAAAAAGAGTATTATTAAAATATAAATGTAATAAAAAATAATATAAATGACATAAAAATAGTTATTGAGGAGGATAAAAAATGAAAAAAACACTATCTATTTTAATAATAATTATTTTAATTTTAAATGGTATTTTATTATTCGCTGGAGATGATGATGAAAATTCAAAAATTAATGGTGATGATATTTTAGTTAATACTCTAATAAAATGAAAGTAGGTGAATTTATGAAAATTCTAATTATTGAAAGCGAAAAGAGTTCTAATTATGAAATCAGAGGTTGTGGAACTAGAAAAACCCAACAAACTGTAATTCCTTAAAAATTTCAAGGCAGTAATTATAATTACTGCCTTTTTCATGAAGGGGTTTATGTATATCTATCTAAAAAATATAAATAAAATTCATTTTTATGGTAAATTCTTGTATATAAACAAAGCAAATAGTTGGTTAAAGCTTAATGAATTAAAGTCATTAATTTTTATCGAAATTTTAAAAGGGAATAATAATTTTGATGATCTTATAGATAAAGTATCTAAAAATAATTTTAACATTAATTATTTTACTTTTTCAAAAATTGTAATTGATGAAATGAAAGAAATATTAGAAATTTCTTTTAAAAAAAATAAAAGGAAAAAACTTATATATTCTGGTATAAAAAATAAATATTTTCCTTATAATATACAAATTTCATTAACAAATAAATGTTTACATAATTGTTTACATTGCTATAAATATTCTAATAGTATAAAAAATAAAAAGATAGATATTAATAAATTATTTTCTTTTTTTAATTATATCAAAAATAAAACTCCTGAAATCGAATTTTCTGGAGGAGAACCTTTTTTGTATGAAGAATTAGATGAAATAATTAATAATTATTATAATGACTTTTATTTTTCTATAATAACATCAGGAAATTGGAAAAATAACCCAAGTCCAAAATTGGTCGAAAAATTTGATAATATAAAATTAACATTATATGGTTATTCTAAAAAAACTCATAATTATTTTGTTGGAAATAAAAATTCTTTTAAAAAAGTTATAAAAAATATACAATATATTCAAAGATATAATAAAAATCTTACAATACAAACTCAAGTAAAGAGCAATGATATTGAAGAAATAGAGAATTTTATTAAATTGTCTATAAAGATTGGCATAAAAAATATAGTTTTTGGTGAAGTTTTAATGATAGGCAGGGCAAAAAGCAATAAAGATAACTTTAATAATTATGATTTTAATTTAATTAGAAATAATTTATTCTCTTTAAGAGAAAAATATAAAGGAATAATAAACATTTCATATATTGATAGTCCTAAAAATTTGAGTAAAAAAAATTTTTTTAATTGCAAAGCAGGTACTTTGAGTTGGTCAGTTCTTGAAACTGGTGATATTACTCCCTGTACTCTTTTAATAGATGAAATATTTTATTTAGGAAATATTTATTTAGAGGATTATAAAAAATTAATTAATTTAGGATTTGAAAAATACAACAACATTTATATCAATAACTTTGAAAAAATTAAAAATAAATATAAAAAAAAAGGAGAAAATATAAATAATATTTGTGGAAGTATTTTAAAAAAATAAGTAGGTGAATAGATGAAAATATTGAATAAAAAAATGAAAATGAAATTCGTTTTTATACTCACAGTATCAATATCAGTAGCGGTATTAAATGTAAGAATTCCATTTATAGCAAAAAATATGCTTAATCATGCAATTGATTTAGATTTTAAAAGTATCAAAAAAAGTACAATTAGTTTAGTTTTAACCATAGCAGGAATATTAATAGCAGAATTATTAAGGAAATTTAGCATGACGTCGTACAAAAAAGATCTAATTAATACAATTAGAGAAAAAATAACAGAAGGATTACTATATAAACCTTTTAATATTTTTCATAAAAGAAAAAATCAAGAGTATATTTCAATATATAATAACGATATAAACGAAATAGTAAATAATTATTATATACAGTTTATAGATATATTATTCAATTTATTCTCAATAATAATATATTCAACTTCTCTATTTGGGCTACATCCATTAATAGCATTAGTGGTATTAATTACAAATGCAATTCCATTATTAATACCTATAATTTTCAAAAATAAACTTAATAATGAAAAACAAGAATATTTAGATAGTTTAAGAAGGTACAATATATCTCTTGGAGATATAATAAATGGTTTTTTGAATATAAAAACAAACAATGTAGAAGAAAAATTCAAAAATAATTCTAAAAAATTATCTAATGATTCAAATAAAAAAATGCAAAAATATGAAAATACTAATTCGAAATCTCAAATAATTATAGGATTTTTTTCTTATTTCAACTACATATCTATAATAATAGTTGGAGTTTATTTAATAACAAAAAATCTCATGACTGCAGGAGGACTTCTTGCAGCTGTAGGGGTTTCGGAAATGCTTGTTGGCCCTGTAATAAGTATCTCCTATCAATTGAATATATTCAATAGTATAAAAAAAGTAAAAACATCTTTATTTGAAGAATTTAAAATTATAGAGAATGAAGAACCAAAAATTTATATGAATGAAGATATAGAAGAAATAGAAATAAAAAACTTAAATTTTAAATATGATGAAAATCATGCTTTGAAAGACATAAATCTTAAATTTGAGAAAAATAAAAAATATCTTATTTACGGTAAAAATGGAAGTGGTAAATCTACTTTATTTAAGTTAATATCTAAAATATATGGAAATTACTCAGGGGATATTTTGGTAAATAAAAGACCTTTAAAAAAAATAGAAGATAAATCTTATTATGAAAAAATAGGAATTATTTTTCAAAAACCTTTTATGTTTAATGATACATTAAAAGAAAATATTTTTTTATATTCAAATTATGAACAAAATAGATTAAACCAAATGATAGAATTAATGAATCTTCAAAGAATAGAAAATGATATATATAATGACAAAGATTTTAAAGATAGTGAAGGTAATTTATCTGGAGGAGAAATACAAAAGATAAATATTTCAAGAGTTCTTTTAAAGAAATCAAAATTTTTGATTATTGATGAAATAACTTCCGCATTTGATGTTAAGAGTGCATATGAATTAGAAAAATCATTATTAGATAACAAAAATCTAACTCTTTTGAATATTCAGCATAAACTGAATCGAGAATTAATAGATTTATATGATGAAATAATCATATTAGAAGATGGCAAGGTTAAAAATATATTGAAAAATTCTAAAGAAAAAGAGTTGATTTTAAATGAATTATAATTCAAGGTATAAAGATGAAGAGCCTTATAATACCTTAAAAATAATAAAAGAAATTGGGGCTCAATATAGTAAGAGAAGCAACTTTAAGTGAAGCAAAAAAAATAGATTTTGATAAAAAGAAAATATAAAAGTAATTAAAAAATGTGATTAATAAAGAATTTTATTTTCTGAAAAAATGAACCAAAATATTATTATTTTAGGAGGAAACCAAATGGGTTTTATTGATTAACATAAACCAGCATGGTATAAATCAAAGTTAATTATGAAATAAAAATAAAATAGGTATTCAATACCTAAAAATTAATTTTGATTATGGTGGTGAAAAGATGAATAAAAATTTTTATATATACATAGCGGGAAGATTCACATCAGGATTTGGAGATTCTATTCAAATAATTGGTTTCCCCTTGTTGATCTTGGATTTATATGGTTCAGCAAAAATAATGGCTTTGGCTACAACAGTGATTATGATAACAGAAATAATGATAAGACCTTTTCTCGGAGTTATAGCAGATAATTTAAATAGAAAAAAATTAATGATAAATACAGACATAGTAAGTGGATTACTTTGCTTAATTATGGCTTTTGTTGCTTATAAAGATATGTTGAGTTTGCCAATAATAATAATATATCTTGTTATACAGTCATTTGTGAGCACATTATTTGATTCTGCAAGTTATGCTTTAATGCCAGAGTTAGTAGAAGACAAAAAACTTGAAAAAGCATATTCTTATATGACATTAATAAATAATATTTCTTCTATAAGTGGCCCTATAATAGGAACTATGCTTTATAGTTTTTTAGGCATAAAAATACTATTATTAATAAATGGTATATCGTTTTTAATATCAGCTGTAACTGAAATACTTATAAAATATACTTACAATAAAAATGGAAAAACAAAAAATATATTAAAAATTAAATATATAAAAAATATAAAAGATGGATTTGTGTATATGTTAAAAAGTAAAAAAATAAAATACGTTGTATCTGTATCAATGATAAATTCATTTTTTATAATCATACCAATTTCCCAGTATTTTGCATTTTTTTTCAAGGAAAATGGATTCGAAAATTATTATGTAGGTATTGCAAGTAGTGTAATGACAGCAGGCTCTTTAATAGGGGCCACAATGATAATATTTATTAAAAAGAATTTTAACAACAAAAAAAGTTTTGTTGTCTCTTTCATAATCTTCTCCATCTCTTTTATATTGTTTGGAATAACCCTTGGAATAAATATGCAAAATGAATTGTTTAAATTCATTATATTATCTATATGTTTATTTATAAATAGTTTTTTTATGCTTTCTTCAAACGTTATAGTGAATTCAGCTTTTCAAAGGAGTTTACCAAATGAAATGAGAGCGAGAATAGGATCTTTCAGATATTTAACAATGCAAATAGCTATGCTTTTAAGTGTTATAGTGGGTGGATTTTTACTCGATTCAAAAGGGAGTGTAGTATATATTCTTTCTTTTGGTTTTATATACTTATTTATTATATTATTTTTTATATTTCCGAGATACAAGGTTTTACAAAGCTAACAGGTTCTTTCGGAGGGATTAGATGAACAAGAACTTTTATCTTTATTTAAGCGGAAGATTTGTTTCCAGATTGGGGGATTCAATACAGGAAATAGGATTTCCTTTATTAATATTAAAAATGTATGGAACTGCAGCAGCGCTTGGTTCTACAACGATATTTATAGCTATAAGCGATATTGTTGTAAAACCTTTTGTGTCAGTTATTGCAGATAAATATAATAAGAAAAATATAATGGTATCTATAGACCTTTTAAGTGGAGTGTTGTGTTTATTAGTTGGATTTCTTGCCTTAAAAGATATTTTATCATTACCATTGATTATAATATATCTAATAATACAATCTTTTATAAGTTCTCTGTTTCTTTCTGCGAGTAGAGCTATGGTTCCAGAAATAGTCAAAGAAAATAATTATGAAAAGGCATACTCTTTAATGTCAATTTCAGATAATTTATCCAGTATCTCTGGACCCGCTTTAGGGGCTATGTTATTTGCTTTTTTTGGAATAGAATACTTACTTTTTATAAATGGAATCAGTTTTATAATATCCGGAATAAGTGAGCTTTTTATAAATTATGAATTCAAAAATAAAAAAATAAAATTAAAAGAAATAAATTTTTATAAAGAGCTGAAAGAAGGTTTAACTTATTTAATCAAAAGAAAAAAATTAGTGTATTTTTCTCTTACAAATGTCATTTTATTTAGTTTTTCAATACCAATAACAGCGACTTTCTTACCATTGATGTTGCAAAGAGATGGTGGATTTAATAACTCTTACATAGGTTTTTTTAAAAGTGTTTCAACTCTTGGAACATTAATCGGGGCTACTTTATTGTTGTTTTTCAGAAAACATTTAGGGAGTTTCAAATTCTTTGTTTCTTCATATCTATTGATAAATTTAAGTATGTTTATGATAGGGATAACAATATCCATGAATATAGAAAATAAAATACTACATTTTATAATAATAGCTCCTTTTATATTGATGATAGGATTCTTTGTAATATCCTCCAGCGTATTGATAAGTTCTAATTATCAAAGGAATGTAGATAATAAAGTTAGGGCTCGTATTGGAGATTTTAATGTAATGGCAATAGAAATATCCTCTATATTTTCTATATTAATGGGAAGCATATTATTAGACAGAATATCATCAAGAACTTATATAATATTAGTTTGTGCTATAAACTTGGTTCTTTTATTGACATATGTTTTTCCTGGATACAAAAAGTACATTCAAAAAGATTAAAACTCTATTTCCAAAATTCTATGGTAAGCATAAAACCCAGATTTCTTAAATAATCCCATTGCCAATCACCTTTTAGATTGACAGAGTTTTCAACATAATCAAAAGCTCTCTTTAAGTCATTATCATCTGCAACTTTAACCACTAAATCATCAAAAGTTTTTTTTAAAACAATATTTTTATTATCTGTATATAAATAAGTATCCACATTAACATTTTTAGATAAATCTAAAAAAACTGGCAACGATTTAATATCAGAAGTGCTAATAAACCCATTTTTAATACCATGTTTTTTTAAGATATAAACTAAAATATCATAGTTAAATTCAATGAATTCATCCAAAACAAAAAACTGTGTAATATAGTTATTATCATCAAGAGAATAATAACCAACCTTATTATTCTCTAAATAAACCAAATAAAATTTTGAATTTTCTACTGTTAAACTTTCCCACATATCATCCATAGGCGCTATTAAAGAATCTTTGTATAAAGATATAAAATCTTCAATCAAATTTTTATCAATTGATTCAGTATAAAAATTAATCATAATCTTCTCCTTTCAAATAAAATACTACATATATTATAGCAAGTGTTTGAAAAAAAAGTTAATTGAAATAAATAATCAGAAACTCAATATTCAGAATAGTTTACTCTCGACACAGATTTGAAACAAAATGGCTAATCTATATATCAAGGTAATTACATAGATTTCACAAAGTTCAAAAAAATTAATTGATCAACATTTCATTTTGTAACATCCGTAACCTTTTATAGATAAGGTTTTCCGAAGGTCATTTTCAATTTTGATGTCATATAGATTTCTGTATAATTATAGTAATAAAAATATCTGGCCAGATAAAATAAATAATGGAGGTTTAAAAATGAATAACGCTATAAGTGATAATACTTATAATTCTAATGGTGATTATACATCTGTAAAAGGTTTTGAAAATTCAATGAAAGTAGAACAAAAAGAAAATGATAAAAAATATCAAGAATATAGACATCAAGCTGAAAATAATGTTTTTGCTAAAACTTCTACTGTAGCGGGTGCAGCTTCTTTGGGAAATACTGTAGGAAAATTGATTAGTTTAGGAATAGGGATATCTAACCCATTAATTACTATTGGTGGAACTGCTGTTGGTATATGGGCGGGGTTACAAATGATAAAAGATTAGAATAAATAAGTATTATAAAAGGAGTTCTAAAAATGTATAGAAATTTAGAAAAAATACATGATAATAATGGAAATTACTATGTTGATTTTTATATATTAGGCAAATTAATATTTAGAAAAGAGATAATTTTTAAAAATAATAGTATATATACAAACAAAATAAGAAAAGGAGCATATTTGTGAAAATAATAAAACCCTTAGTTGAGCAAAATACTAATGATAGAGTATTATCATTAATTACACAGACATTAATAGTGTTATTTTTTTATTTTTATGACAAAAAACATGTATTAAAATATGCTGTGGATAATGATATAGCTTATAGTTTTTTATTTCTATTTTCTGTTTTTACAGTCATATATACTTTTAGTGATCAAGTAAAAAAAGAATTTGGAATTATTTCTTTAATGGGAACTATGTTACTTATGGGGAATGTTTTTCTATTATTAATCATTCCAATATTATCTGGAAAGTTTATAATGGCATTAATATATATAGCGTTATTCGTATTATTTGATCCAATATTTTATTATAGAGTAATAAAAATACAGATAATAAAATCAGAAATAACATATGAAAAAATAAACGAAAAATACGAAAAAATGATGAAGACTTTTTCAAAAAACAACTTTGGTAAACAACTAAAATTACCAACAGAAATACTAGTGCAATTAATAAAAATATTGTTGATAACCTATGCGTTTTATAAAAACATTGATTTAATGTATATAATATATTATTTAATAATATTAATTCTAATTAGCGTAAGTATATTCCGAGATAAAAAAATAAACGTTATAAAATTAATAAATGTAGTAATAAACACACTGGTTATATATTCAATAGTAAGTCTAATATAGAACAGGACGAGCTAATGATAGCTTGTTCTGTTTATTATTTAAGCGTATTGAATTGTTTTTGTTTCAAATTCAATTTATTTTATATGTATATTATTTATTATAGACCATATTATAGCAAATATTTACAAAAAAGTTAATTAAAATAAATAATCAGAAACCCAATATTCAGAATAGTTTACTCTCGACACAGAATCGCAACAAAACAGCTAATCTATATATCAGGGTGATTACATAGATTTCACAAAGTTCAAAAAAATTAATTGATCAACATTTCGTTTTGTAACATTTGTAGCCCTTTACAGATAAGGTTTTCCGAAGGTCGTTTTCAATTTTGATGTCATATAGATTTCTGTATAATTTAAAAGAATAATACGTAATTCTTTTAAAGGATGGGGAGGATATATATGATTAAAGTTAATGAAGTTAGTAAATCATTTAATAATAGTAAAGTATTAAATGGAATTTCTTATGAGATTAAAGATGGAGATTTTGTATTGATCACAGGTGAAAATGGTGCTGGAAAAAGTACACTTTTGAAAATATTAATAGGTCTTTTAATACCAGATTCTGGAGATGTTCAAATTGATAATTTTAATGTAAAAAAAGATTGGAAAAAGATATCAAAAGAAATAGGAGTGGTAATGTCTAATGAAAGAAGTTTGTATTGGAAGCTTTCTGGAAGAGAAAATTTAGATATATTTGGTGGGATTTATGGTGTTAAAAGAAATAAAAAGAAAGAAAAAATAATTGAACTATTGAGATATTTTAATTTAATCGATCATATAGACAAACCAGTAGAAAATTATTCTACAGGGATGAGAAAAAAATTAATGCTTTGTAAGGCATTGATTCATGAACCAAAGACATTATTTATTGATGAAGCTTTAAACGGGTTAGACCCAAAAGCAACTGAAGAAATGATTTTTTATTTGAATAAACTAAATGAAAATGGTTTGACTATAATCATGATAAGTCATATTCTTCATGGTTTTAATGATGACATAAAAATAATGCATTTAAAAGATGGGAAAATTGATTTCATAAAAAGAATGAAAGAAATAAAAAATAATTCAAATGGCGATATTTATAGCTATTACTCCAATATTTTAAGTGAAGGTGAAAAATGATGATAGAAATTTTTTATCTTGTGAAAAAAGATCTAAAAATAAGAAGCAAATATAAATCTATTTGGTTAAATATGGCTTTAACTCCTTTTTTTATGATATCTCCATACGTTTTTTCAACAAAGTTAATTGGTACAGAGTCATTATCTCAGGAAGTATTAATTGGAACACTTCTTTGGTATTGGTTGACTCAATACTTTTTTGGAGTTGGTGATGGTTTTGGAGAAGAAAGAATGGAAGGCACATTAGTAACTATTATTATATCTCCAGTGAAATTATCTACCTTTTTATTTGCTAAAGGGTTTGACACTTTGATAATGAACTTATATTTATCATTTTTCACATTTTTATTTTTTATATTTAATGGAATAAAAATTAATAACATTGTTCCAATTTTTGTATTGTTGCTGATAAGTGGTTTATACATAACATTTTTTTCATTTTTTTATGCCGCGTTAGCTTTGTGGAAAAGAAGAATAAATAGTATAAATACAACCATTCAATACTTTTTAGGAGTTTTTTCAGGTATGACGACAGATATAGGCCTGTTTCCGATATATCTAAAAGCAATTTCATATATAATTCCTTTAAGTTATCTTATATCGATTGGAAGAAACATTATTAATAGCAATTTTTCTAATAATATAATTTCATTTTTAATTCTAAATATAGTTAGTTTCACATATCTATTTTTGGGTTTATATTTATTAAAAAAAGTGGAAAATCAAACTCGAAAATCTGGTGGGTGGGAATCATGGTAAACAGTTTATTTCTAACAAAAGCAAATATTTTAAATGCTAAAAAATATAAAATTGATTGGTACGGGCAATTTCTAACCCCTTTACTTACAATTTTGCCAGTTGCTTTCATGCTTTATTTTGGAACTAAGTCTGGAATGATAGGTTTTTTTTCAAAAGAAAAAAGTTTTATAGAAATGATGGGGTTTATTATCTTGGGAGCAGCTTACTGGAATTATGTAGAAGTTTTATGGAATGTTATTTTTCATCTTAGATATCTTATGAAAGTTGGACAATTAGAAGAAATATTTATAATGCCAATTAGTTCTTTTGGATATATATTTTCCTGGTCTGTTATGGGTTTTTTAAAAGTAACTGTTGAATCAATACCTATTTTGATATTATCTATCATTTTTAGTATTACTGATTTTACTATTTATAATTTTTTAATGTCTATTTTAGTTTTGATAATTTCTATAATAGCATCTTTTGGTTTTGTATTCTTATTTTTTGGGTTGACATTAAAATTAAAAGATGGAGATGAGTTGGTTAGTTTATTAGGAAATGCATCGCCTTTAATTGGTGGAATGTTTTTTTCTGTAACTATTTTGCCATTTGGTTTAAGAATAATATCATATATTTTTCCTTTCACTTGGGGACTTGATTTAGTAAGACATTTTTTAATAGGTACAGAAACAATTTTGGATATTAAAAATCAGTTCATAGTATTAATTGCTTTAACATTATTTTATTTATTTTTAGGGATCGTATCTTTTGTTGTTTTAGAAAAGAAATCTCGAAAAAATGGACTGCAGGGATTTTAGTTAAATAAATCATTATTTTTTCATGGTTAAAAACTAAATTTTATAAAGGATAAAAAATGAATAAACCGATTTTAATCATAAAAAACAAAAAAATATACCTTTTTACAACTATAAAAATTATTATAAGTTCACTATCTTCTTTTTTCATTATTTACAATATTATATTGAAAAAAGATTTTATAAATTCCATTGTATATGATAATGGAAAAAATAGTTTTATTTTGCTTTCTTTAATAGGGGTATGTTATTTAATATCTTATTTATCAAATATTATCAATAAAATATTTGATAAAAAAATGAAAGTTATATATAAAAAAGAAACTAAATCTCTGTTGATGAAAAAAATGAGTAATATTAAATATGAGGTATTAGAAAATCAAAAAACACAAGATTTAGTAAAAAGATTAGAAAAAGCAGATGAAAAAGCCATTGATTTTATAAATATTATCAATGGTTTTATTATGAGCATCATACAAATAGCAGGAACAATATACCTTTTGAAAGATTTAAATATATTTTTGATCATGCCTATATTATTTTTTTTGATTTTTGGAGTTTATCTCAATCTAAAAGAAGGTAAAAATCTTTATGGATTTTGGTCTAAATACATGCGTAATGTTAGGAAATCAAATTACTATTCGGAAATTCTAACAGAAAGAGATTATGCTTTAGAAAAAAATATTTTTCAATATTCTAAATTTGTGAATCAAAAATTTAGAAAAGAATTTGATAAAGCAAGAGAAAACAATAAGAAGAATGGATTAAAAAGATTTAAAATTCAAGCATTAACAGAAATTATATCTTTATCTTATACTTTTTTGTGTTTTATTTTATTACTTTTTCCATTAATGAGTAAAACTATTACTGTTGGATATTACATTTCTATTGTAGAAGCTTTGAATAATTTATTTAACACTGTAAAATCATTGTTTTATAAATTACCAGAAGTTTCTGAGTATAAATCGTTTATAAAAGATTTTGATATTTTCATGAAAAAAGAAGAAGAAAAAAATGAGTATAAAAAAAGAGTAAAAAATATAAAAAGTATTGATTTTAAAAATGTATGGTTTAAATATCCTGAAACAGATAATTTTATACTTAAAGATTGTAATTTTAGAATTGAACAAGATAAACATTATGCATTAGTTGGGCTGAATGGAGAAGGGAAGTCCACAATTATTAAACTGATTTTAGGACTTTATAATCCTTCAAAAGGAGATATTGTTGTTAATGATATCTATAATATTCGCGATTTGAATTTAGACTGTTATAGAAAATTAATGGGGATAATATTTCAAGATCATACTAAATTCCCATTCAATATTGAAGAAAATATTAAAATTGGTAATATAGAAAAAGAAATAAAACTTGAAAAAATTGAAGAGATAATGAATAAAATAAATTCTCGAAATTTTCTTAATAATTATGATAAAAAAGAAAAAACTTTGTTGACTGTAATTAACGAAAAAGGTATTGATTTATCGGGTGGAGAATGGCAAAAATTATTGTTGGCAAGATTATTGTTCGCTGATAAATCTTTTAATGTTTTAGACGAACCAACTTCAAGCATAGATCCAATTTCTGAATCAATCATATATGAGGTCTACAATAAAGAGCTAAAAGGTAAAATGACCCTTTTTATAACTCATAGATTAGCTTCAACTAAATTTGTAAATAAAATATTAGTTTTAAAAGATGGAAAGATAATTGAAGAAGGGAATCATAATTATTTGATGGGAATTAATGGAGAGTACAGTTTAATGTATAAAGAGCAAAGGAGATTATATGAAAAAAGAATATAATTTTTATAACACAATTTTTGAATCTCTAAAATTTGGATTTCCTTTACTAAAAAAACAATTCATTATTATGCAAGTGGTTAGTTTGCTGTTTTATTCATTTCCCGTTGTTGGGATAATATTAAATAAAAATATTTTTGATTCTGTAAATATTCTTCCTGATAATACCAATAAATTACTTCCTTTGATATTCTTAATAACTATGTATTTTTTATATTTATTGATCAATAGATTTCATTTAATTTATTATACAAGATACTTGCTTCAATACGGTAATATGCTTAAGTTTGAAAAACTTTCAAAAATCAAACTTCATGAAAAATGTGACGAAATAAATGGCGAAAAATATGAAGATTCTTCATTGTATAGAGAAATTTTAAAGGCAAGAAATGCTTCTCAAAATGTTTATAGGATAATCGAAATATTTATATATATAATTGGATTAAGTTTTGGGAGTGTATTTATATTTTTAAATATTAAATCTTTTAATCCATATTTGTTGATATTCGTTTTATTAAATAGTTTTGCGATATTTTTTGAAAATTATATAACTGGAAAAAAGATAAGTCAATTTAAAATAAAGAATGCACAAAAAAATAGAGAGTTTGAAGGTATAAATGATTTATTTATTAAATATAACTCAAATAGGGAATTGAAAGTATTTAACATTATGACCTTTGTCAAGAATAAATGGAATGAAAAAATAAACTATCTTATTGAGGAAGAAAAACTCCTTAATAGGAGTCAAATTTTTTTGGTTATATTTTCTGAGATTATTAAATTTATATCTCAATTTGGAGCATACTTTTTAAGCGGTTATTTATTTATAAATCAAAAAATTAGTTTGGGTGAATTTACTGCAAGTTTAGTTGCTTTTTCAAGTCTTGTAAATTTTACAAACGAGTTTTTTGAACTAACCAGTTTTCTAAATAGATTTGTGTTTTTGGTAAAACCATTTTTTAATTTTATGAACATAAGACACAATAAAAGAAACGAAATTAAAGATAAAAAATTTAAAAACATAAAGCTTAATAACGTTAGTTTTATATATCCGAATACAACTAAAAAGGCTGTTAATAACATAAACATTGAAATAAATAAAGGGGATAAAATAGCTTTAGTTGGAGAAAATGGTTCAGGAAAAAGTACTTTGATTAAGCTCATACTTGGATTATATACTCCAACAGAAGGTAATGTTTTATACAATGGGGAAAAAAGCAAAGGTATAGATAAAAAAGATTTGTATAGTGATAAATCTGTTGTGTTTCAAGATTTTAATAGATATTTTATGTCTGTTTATGAGAATGTTTTGATGGGAAATTATTGTGAAAAAAATAAACAAGAAATAGTTCAATCTCTAATAAAAAGTGGTTTTCCATTAAATAAATTTTCTTTGGAAGATAACTTAGGTAGAGATTTTGGAGGTATTGAATTATCTGGAGGAGAATGGCAAAAATTATCAATAGCAAGAGGTTTTTTCAAAAGATCAGAAATGATAGTTTTTGATGAACCTACAAGTGCAATAGACCCTTTTCAAGAATCAAAACTTTATGAAAAATTCTTTGAATTATTCAGCAAAAAAACTATGCTTTTGGTAACTCACAGATTAGGTGCGATTAAATTGGTAGATAAAATAATAGTACTAAATGATGGAAAAATAATAGAAACTGGAACACATGAAGAATTGATAAATAGAAATGGATATTATAACAAATTATGGAGTTCTCAAACAAAATGGTATGATTTAAACTATGATAGTTAATGATTTATAAAAAATCGTTGATAAGCTATGCATTTTATAAAAACATTGATTTAATGTATATAATATATTATTTAATAATATTAATTCTAATTAGCGTAAGTATATTCCGAGATGACAGAATAAACGTTATAAAATTAATAAATGTAGTAATAAACACACTGGTTATATATTCAATAGTAAGGTTAGTATAAAAACAGGACGAGCTAATGATAGCTTGTCCTTTTAATTATGTCAAGAAACAACTTTCTTTTATCTTTATCAAAACACCAAAAAGCAATAAAAGCAGTTCTGAAAAACAACCCATTATCCATACAGAAGTTTTTAATTATTCTCTTCCATTCAACAGAATTGTCTGAATAGAATATATCTGGTAAATATTCTCTAAGAGAAAATCTGAAATCGATATGGTATCTTGAGTAATTTCTTAAAAAAATATTGAATAAACTTTGTTGTTCAGAATTTAGATCCAAATAAAAGTTAAAGAAATTATTTATTTTTTCTTTATTTCTCATTTCATTAAGAGCGTTTATTATGAGATCTTTTCTTCCCCCTAAAAAGCCAACAGGTTTAAAAATATCAATAAAAAACTTCTTTCTTTTGTTGTTGGTGTTATAGTAATCAAAACAGGTGGAATCATCTTTTATGTAATCAAACAAATATTTTAAATTAATGAAGTTTGGAGTTTCTATATAAGCCATGTATGTTGAAAGAATAAATATTTTTCTTTTAATAAAAGGCAGTCTTGAATATTTCTTTTTTAGTGAATCAAATTTTATGTTTATATGATTTTTAAGTAATTCATAATTTATTGCGTCTGGTTGATTGGCGTCGAATGAGATTTTAAGAGATGTTATTAAACTTTGTATTTCTTCAGATTTTATTTCTGACTTTTTGTTTCTTATAATTTCATTATAAATATCATTATAATTAAAGCTATTTTTTGAGTCTAAATTATAATAGTGTTTTTTTAAATGATATCTAAGGTTTTTTGAATTTTTATAAACCATGTTATCTAATTTTTCATAAAACTTGTTAAAATGTTTTATTTTATTAATTGAATATAGATAAAGATAGTAATATTCAAGATAATTTACATCTTTTTCTTCTCTTTTGATGTGACAGATTGTATCAAAATCTTGATCCAAAAAGTTTAATCCCCCGATATAATAACCATCATAATATTCAAGTTTTTTGCATTGTTTTTTAGCAAGTTTGAAATTATGATTTCTAATATTCCAGGTTGAATCGTTCAACGCTACTGATATAGCAGTTGGATGAGGGTATGATAAAGCTATTTCAAAAGCTCTGTCATATATTTCAAATGCTTCTTCATGTTCTCCTGCTTTCGTTTTCTTTCTTGCTTGAGCAAAATATTTAAAAGGTTTGTTTGCTAAATCTTTTTTGTGGTTGTGACTCCAAGCTCTCAAAGTCTTGTAATTCCTATCATATATTGAGTTTTTAACACTAATAAGGATAGTTGAAATATTACCTCTAAGAAGTTCAGGTATATTTTTAAAATTATCCACTAGATAGTTATAGTATTTTTTAATATTATCTAAGTCTTTTATATTAATATAACTTTGTAGTAAGGAAGAAATAGATAAAAACCTCAAAGAATTATTATCTGTTGAATCTATTATTTTTTCTAAAAAAATAAAAGTATCTTCATGTTTTCTCAGCCAAGAAAGCTTTCTGCTTTTATAGAAATAAACAAAATCTTCTCTATCGTCATTTTCAATAAGAAAATTCAAAAAAGGTTTTGAATATCTCCCGTATGAAATTATCTCAAGTAAACTGTTTGTATTTAAAATCATTAATATACACCCACAATATATTTATATCTATATTTATTTTAGCATATTGAAATGGTTACCGAATAAAATTCAATTGATTTTATATGTTTATTATTTATTATAAACTATATTATAGAAAATATTTACAAAAAAGTTAATCAAAATAAATAATCAGAAACTCAATATTCAGAGTAGTTTACTCTCAACACGGATTCGAAACAAAACAGCTAATCTATATATCATAGCAATTACAGAGATTTCACAAAGTTCAAAAAAATTAATTGATCAACATTTCATTTTGTAACATTTGTGACCCTTTATAGATAAGGTTTTCAGAAGGTCATTTTCAATTTTGATGTCATATAGATTTCTGTATAATTATAGTAATAAAAATATCTGGCCAGATAAAATAAAAAAATAAAGGAGAGATATTTATGAAAAAAGTAATTTTGATAGTGGCAATAATGGTTATTAGTATTAGTATTTTCAGTATTGATAAATCCTATGAACCAACTCCAGCGCCAAACGCTGCAGCTGTTTTAAGAGTATGGGAAGAAAATACTATAGTAAGTCAAGAAACTAAACATAAAGATGTTTATTTTAGTGTAACTGGTAGAATAAGTGTGAATTTAGGATTTATAGTAATAGAATTAGAAGCTGAAGCCGGAACAACAAAAACTATTTATTATGAAGTTACTGAATGGCATAGAGAAACTTTTAGAGAGGTCTGGATCGCAGGAAATATAGATGATGATATTATTGATCCAACAAATCCAAGAACTGTTATAGAAAAAATTGGTGATGATTATTATACTACACGTAAAATAAAATAAAAATTAAGCCTTATATTTTGTAAGGCTTTTTAAAAAGGAGAACTTATGGATAAAAAAATTTTCTTGTTAATAATATTATTTTTGGTTTCAGTGAAGATTATCAATTTATTTTTCCCTTACAAAATTATTATGATTTTTTTTATATTTATATTATTTTATTTTTTATATAAGAACAAAAAATATCTAAAAATGATTTCATTTTCTTGGATAGAAAAAAGTAAAATAGTAAAAGCAACATTTGAAATAATTATTTATACATTCATAGCACTTTTTATTTCGTTTTTTCTTGAATATTTAGCAGGTTTGAACAATAATGTTTTTGACATATTATCAAAAGAAAGAGAGTTTATTAGAGTTATTACATCTTTTAATATTAAATCTATTGAGATTCCTTTTTTTGAAATGGATAATACTTTTATAAACACTATGGATTATATTTTATCTCTACTTATTTTACCAATAATGGCTATTTATGAAGAAGTTCTTTTTAGAGGGGTAATATATGGGCTTTTGAAAAAACATTTTAAGATAAATATTATCATTTCTGTATTAATTACTTCAATATTATTTACACTTTTTCATTTGAGATTTACTTATATGGGGATTATAGATTTGATAATTGTAAGTGCTTTTTTTAATTATATATATATAAGAAAACAAAATTTATTATACCCAATAATAGTTCATCTTTTATATAATATTTTCGGATTATTTGTGGTAGCTTTAAGTATCTTAAATTAGTAAAGGAGTATTTATGGATAAAAAAATATTTTTGTTTTTAATTGTATTATTTTTGGTCATACAAAAAATAATATCTGTAATTGTACCATATAATTTGTTTATGTATGTTTTAATAGGAGCTTTTTTTTATTTTTTATATAAAAGCAAAAAATACCTAAAAATGATTTCATTTTCTTGGGTAGAAAAAAACAGAATATTTAAGTTTGTATTTGAAGTTATTTTATACACTGTTATTTTATATTTAATTATTTTTGTTTATCAGTGGTTATTGAGTTTAAACGATAATTTATTTTATTTTTTTAACTTCAACTGGGATATTATAAACAATATTTCGACTTTGAACCTTCAAAAAATAGAAATGCAAATATTTGATAAAACCAATATTATTATAAAAAATATAGATATTATTTTGTCTATAATTTATATCCCAATAGCTATTATATATGAAGAAATATTATTTAGAGGGGTAATATACGGTTTTTTAAAAAAATATTTGAAATTTAATACATTAATATCTATATTTATAACTTCTATACTATTTTCGTTTATGCATTCTAATAGTATTAATATTATAGATTTTTTGAATATTTTCATCTTGGGTATGTTTCTTAACTATATATATATAAAAAAAGAAAATATTTTATATCCAATAATGATTCATTTTGTATATAATTCATTAATATTGATCTTTTTATATATTTAGCTTATTTATTTTTATTTTCAAATTATTATTAAAAAAAGAAGAAATATATTGGGGGGGTTAGATGAATAAACTAACAAGAATTACTATTTTTATTGCAAGTTATTTATTGATTAATTATTTATTTTCAGAAAATTTTATAGATAATAACTTTTTGTTGTCTATGATTTTGATTATAACTATTAATCTTTCTTATATTTTTTTATTAAAGAAATTTTATATAGAAAAGTATAATGTTTATTTGGATTATACGGGATATGGTAGTGTGTAGAAATCTTTTTTTCATGGATTTATAATTTTCGTTATTTTTGACATTACCTCATCACTTTTATTTATGCTATTTAAATATGAATCTGTATTGAATTTAGAAACCTACAATACTCAAATTAATTTAGTTTTAGATTTTATATTGAGTATTTTAATTATTTTCATTCAATTAATATTTCTGGAATTATTGTCAAGATCAGTAATTTTTGAAGAATTAAAAAATAAAGGGGTTAAAGTAATAACATCAGCTATTTTAGTTTCTTTAATATATATGACATTTTTTATCATGCCTTCATCTCCAGTATTCATTATAAGTACATTTTTTGTGTCACTTGTGGCAACATATTGTTATTCAGAAAAAGGTTTGGTTAGCTCTATAACTTTTACATTTTTAACTCTGATATTTTCATTACCTTTATAATAAAAAGTAAAAAAAGGCGAAAGCCTTTTTGGCATTTAGCAGGAGGAAGAATATGGACATAAAAAAGAACGGATTTGAGATATTGTTATACACATTGTCAGTATTGCTTATGGTTTTTGTATCGAACTTGTATGTTTTAATACCAGCTTTGCTTATAGTTATTATTTCTTATTTTATAAAAAACAAAAGTTTCAAAAAAATTATGAGTTTCAACAGCAAAAGATGGGGTAAAAGGTTTTTAATAGGTCTTATTCTTCTTGTAGTTACGATAGGATATTTTTTTGTTCAAACAGATAATGTGTCTGAAATAAATTCAAAAGATATTTTTATATGGTTAATAATATTTCCATTTATAAATGAAATGATATTCAGGGTAATGGTAATAAACATTATAGAAAAAGAAAAATACTTTTGGGTATTCAATATAATACAATCTTTGGTGTTTGTATTTTCGTTGATAAACCTTGATTTTTATAACAAAGATTATTTTTTAACATTTTTATTGGCATTTATAGCAGGATGGGTTTATAAAGAAGATAAAAGTTTTTATAAAATATTCTTTTTGGATATGGCTATTAGTTTTGGAATTTTATTACTAAATTATCTATAAGATTTAGGAGGATTACCATGAATGGATAACTATAATAAAATGGTAATAGTTATTGGGATAAAAATATTTGGTTTTTTAATAGCAGATTTTGGAAAAATCAAAGATAATTTGGGTGGATATTATAAGCAACTATATATTTGGACTTTTCTGGTTATGTTTCAAAAATTAAAATAAAGGATGCTCAGCATCCTTTATTTTTTTATGGTACTCCCTTGTTTGCTTGGGATAATTTCAATTTTTGAATTTATTCTTTCTTTTAATTCACTTACATGGGATATAATTCCAACCATTCTTCCCGAATTGTGCAGCTCAGTTAACACTTCTATTGCGTTGTCTAAAGAATTTGTGTCCAGGCTCCCAAATCCTTCGTCTATAAAGATTGTGTCAAGGGCGACACCGCCAGAATGACTTTGAACAACGTCTGCGAGTCCTAAGGCAAGGGATAAAGCAGCTTTAAAACTTTCTCCGCCGGATAGAGTTTTTATTTCTCTTTTTTTTGCAGTGTAGTTGTCGAAGACCATTATTTCAAGTCCTTCTTTTTTTCTCCCATCTATTACTTTTGAAGCTCTGTAAAGTCTGTATCTGTTTTCTGTTAGTTTTTTTAACCTCTGATTTGCTCTGGATAATATTTCTTCAAAGTAATAAGCAAGTACATATTTGCTCAAACTAATTTTTGAATTATTATTACCCGTGCTTACGTCTTTAATGCTTTTTATGGTTTCGAATTCTTTTTCTTTTTCTGCCGTTTCTTTTTTTATAGTTTCGATGGATTCTATAGTTTTTTTCAAATCTTTTATTTTGTATTCGAGATTTGATTCTTGTTTTATTATTGTTTCTATTTCTTCAGTTAGTTTTTCTATCATTTCTGAAAGAGGTACTTCGTTTATTTTTCTGATATTTTTTGTTGATTTTTCAAGATCATTTAGCAAACTTTTTTTGTTTTGTATGTTTTCTCTGTATTCTTTTATTTCTTTTTCTATATGGGTTATGTTGTCTATTTGTTTTTTAAAAGTTTCATATTCTTCCAAGGTTTGAAATTGCATTTTTTGAATCATGGCTTCAAAATTTTTCTTTTCTTGGGATACTTTTGCAGTTAAATTTTCTATATCTTGTTTCAGAGTTTTTATGGTACCTTTTACAGAGTTTACGGTTTTTGAAGTTTCTTCTGATTCTTTTTTTATTTGATGGTAGTTTTTTTCTGTTTTTTGTATAAAATCGTTGTTTTCTTCTATTGATTTTTTAATTTGTTCTTCAGTTTTGTTTTCAATTTGTTCAGATAAATTTTGTATGTCCTTTTTTAGACTGATTTCCTGTGTTTTTAAACTGTTTATTTGTTTGTTTTGTGTTTCTTTTTGTTCTTCCAGAGTTTTCAGCTGTTCTTTTATTTGTTTGTTTTGTAGTTTTTTATTTTTTATTTCTTGAGATATTTTTGATTTTTTATCAAACTCTTCTTTTTGTTTTTTCAGAGAATCTTCCAAAGAATTAATAATCTCTTCTAAATGAGATTTTATTTCTTTTTTGTCTTTTGGTAACAATTCAAGTTCGCTGCAAATTCTTTTGTATTCAGATATCACAAAAGAAGCGGTTTCGTTGTATTCTTTTGATATTTCTTCGAATTTTTTTTGTGTTTCTGAATTTTGTTTTTCTTGTTTTTGGAGTTTTTTGTTTAATTCTTTGAGTTCTTCTTCAGTTATCATATCCTCGTTTTTCTCTGCCGGTGAAGGGTGGTGTGTAGATCCGCAGACCGGGCAAGGTTCTCCTTCTACCAATTTGGAAGCAAGAAAATAGGATTGAGAATCAATTAGTTTTTGAGTTTTTTCATGATATTCAGATCTTAATTTTTTTAAAATCGCTTCGTTGTTCTCTTTTTCTGTTTTTACCTTTTTGAAATTGGAATATATGTTTTCAAATTCAGTGTATTTTTGCTTTAATAATTTTGTGGAGTTGTATATTTTGTTTAATTCTTTTATTTTATTTTCCAGTATTTCCATGTTTATGTCTTCATTTTTATTTATGAATTCTTCGTTTTTTTCAAATTCTTTTTTGTTTTCAGAGATTTTGGTTTCTATATTTTTTAATTTTTCTTCTTCTTTTTTTATTTCTATCAGTGTTTTTTCGTGGTTTGATTTTGTTTTGTTTAGAGTTTTTATTTTTTCAAATTTTTTATTTAAGTCTTCTACTTCTTTTTTAACCGCCGATATCTTCTGATAATCCCCTTCTATTTTTGGAAGTTTTTTGTTTATTATTTCTTGTTTTTTCAAACTTTCTTCTAAAATTAAGTTTTGTTTTTCATGTTGATTTTGTTTTTCAGATAGTTGTTGTTTGTATTCTTTATATTTTTCTTCGTAAGGTATTATTTTTTCAGCCTTTTTTATCTTTTCAAGCTGTTTTTCTTTGGTTTTTATAGTTTCTTCATTTTTCAACAGATCTTGTAATTCTTTTTGAATCTCTTCTTTTTTATTCAGTAGTTCGTTATCTTTTTTTATTCTTTCAAGATGTGAATTCAATTCTTTTTGTTTTTGCTGTTTTTTTGATTTTTCTTCATTTACCTTGTTTTTTGTTTTTTCATTTTTTTCTATTTCTATAGTTATTTGAGAAATAAGTTCTTCAGTGTTTATGTATTCTGAATTTATTAGTTCCTGGTATTTTTCTGAGTCTATTGAAACTTTTTCTGCGATTGTTTTGGTTTTTAGTTTGAAATCTTTTAATATTTTTTCTAATTCGATGTATTTTTCAACTATTTTGTTTTCGAACTGTTCGTATATGCTTATATCGAATATTTTTTTGAAAATTTCTGCTCTTTCGTCTGAACCGGCCAATATTAATTTTCTGAATTCTCCTTGTGGAATCATCATTATTTGTCTGAATTGATTGTAATCCAAGTTCAAGTATTTTTTTACTATTTCAGTAACTTCATCTGCTCCATATCCCTCGCTTATTAGCTCTTCGTTTTTGTATATTTTTATGTCAGCTGTTGTTCGGTTTTCTGTTAATCCGTCTCCTCTTTTTTTTGCCCTCATATATGTAGGAGTTCTGTTTATTTTTATTTTTTTATCTTTTAGCATAAATTCAAATTCAACAAAAGTATCCGTGTTTTCGTCTGCAAAATCAGACCTTGAATTTGCATTTCCCCTTTCTCCCATAGATCCATTTCCGTATAGGGCAAAACATATAGCATCGAAAATGGTTGTTTTTCCAGCCCCTGTTGGGCCGGTAATTAAGAATAATCTATCGTTTTTTAATTTCTCAAAATCTATTTCCTGTTCTTCTAAAAATGGGCCAAAAGCCTTAAATTTTAGTTTTAAAGGTTTCATCATTTATCACTTCTTTTTGTCAATATTTCGTTGAATATGTTTTCAACAATTTCTTTTTCTTCTTTTTTTATTTGGGTTTGTTTTACCTCTTCATAGAATGATTCAAAAAGTTCAACTGGCGAAATATCTTTTATGTTTTTGTCAGATGTTTTTATATCGTCATTGGTTTTTAAGTTTGGGAAATCTAAAGACAGAACGTTCGGAAACTTTGAACGTAGCTTGTTTATAGCGTCATAAACAGGTTTTTCGTTTTCCAAAATTATTTGTAAGTAATCATCTGTTGATTCTTCTTTCATGATTTCATCGAACAGCCCTTTCATTACTCTCATGTCTCTTTCTGTTTCAAAAGATATTTTTTGAACATCTATATTTCCTTTTTCTTTTATTTTAACTAAGTTCATCCCTTTTTTATTGTTTGATTCGCTGAATGAATATTTTAAGAGAGAACCTGAATAATTTATCTTTTCATTTTTGAATTTTTGTGGTCTGTGAAGATGGCCAAGGGCTACATAATCGAAAATTTCAAAAACAGAAAAATCTACGAATTCACTTCCTCCAATTGAAAGTGGTCTTTCAGATTCACTTTCTTCTCCTCCCATTATGTACTCGTGGGATATTAGAATGTTTCTTTCTTTTTCGTTTATATTTATGTTATCTATGTAATGTTTTAAAGCTTGTGTTTTGTTTTCAAAGTCAATTTCAAAAATATCCCTTGCCTTTTGAAATTCAACATAAGGCAGTAAATAAAAATTTACAGGACCAAAAGAATCGTTAAAAGTAACTTTTTTAATTTCTTTTTTCAATGTTCCTTCGATGTGAAGATCCATTCCAGATAGGATTCCGTTTAAGAATTCCAGCCTTTCCGAGCTGTCGTGGTTTCCAGATATTATGAGAGTTGGTATCTTCATTTCAAGAACTATTTTAGATAGTGTTTTGTTCAAAAGGTTTACAGCTTCTGAAGGAGGTACAGCTCTGTCGTACAAATCTCCAGCTATTATTAAAACATCTGGTTTGTTTTGTTTTAGGTAAGTTATAAAGTTGTTCAAAATATATTTTTGGTCTTCTGTCATATAGTTAGAATAGATTATTTTTCCAAGATGCCAGTCGGCTGTGTGTATAATTTTCATTCTATCCCTCTTTTCTTGAATATTAATTTATATATAAAATATAAGCTTGTCCATCTGTAAAGAACAAATCTCCGTTAAATATTTTTTCTTATTAGTTTGCTTTGAAAACAATTAAAAGGTTATTTAATGTGGTGATTTGACTGATTAATTATCACCCAAAGGAATTGAGTAGTTAAACCCAATTATTATATAGCCAATTAGAGCAGAAATTACTATTATTGATGTAATTACTTTTTCCTTGAAAACAGGTTTTGTGTAATTTATTTCTGGTTTTTTTGACATGAAATATTCAGAAAGACTTATTGCTATAATCAGCCAAATTGCACCAGATAAATATCCCCCCAAAACATCGCTTAAATAATGTACTCCAAGGTAAAGTCTGCTGAATCCTATCAAAATTATTATGGCAAATCCACTGAAAAATATATTTGTTTTACGTTTCCATTTTGAAAAGTTTCTTATTAATAAATAAGTTAAAAATCCATAAAAAGACATTGCAATTGTTGCATGCCCACTTGGAAAAGAAAATGTGTTTTCGATATAAAGAGCAGTGTCAGGTCTTGAGCGGTGTAATATTATTTTTCCCAAAGAAGTGAAAATTTCACTTCCTATAATACTCAATAACAAAGGAGTTATGTAATTTCTTTTATTTTTTATCCATAAAATAGTTATAGTAGAAACTGTGAATATTGTAATTGTTTCCCATTTACCAAGTAAAGTTATCCAAAAAAAGAATTTTGTGAGTGTTGCACTTCTAAAAACTGCTATTAAATTTTCTAATCTTATATCTGCAGTAACAATGCTATCTGAATTTATCACGTCTTCAACTATTCCACCAAACATTCCCAAAGCGTAAATCAAAGCTATTGTTAATAGAGTCAAGGGTAATCCATAAAAATTATTTTTATCAAATCTTCTCTTCAAAAAAGAAAAAAACTTTTTATGTTTTGCAACATATTTTTTTATATTTGGATTATCAACGATGGCTTGTCTTGTTGATTTTAAAAATGATATCAGCAAATCAAGAAAACTTTCTCCTCTATTTGCAGCTACGGTTTTTATTATGTAGAATATAACAAAGATTACAAATATAATGGCTAAGAAAAATCCAGTACGTGTTAACCATATTTTTGCTACATCGATAGATTGTGAGAAAAAATAACCAGGCAAAGTCCAAGATATTCCCCAACCTATTGCTCCTAAAAAGTTCCAAAGCATGAAAGAAGATCTTTTCATTTTAAAAGTTCCCGCTATTAAAGGAGCAATTTCTTTAATACTTGGTATAAATCTTCCAATAAAAACACTCATTGACCCATGTTCATCGAAGAATTTTTGACCTTTTTTAAAATGAGCAGGTTTTACAAACCAAAATCCTTTTTCAAATATCTTTGTTCCATACTTTTCCCCAATGAAATAATTAAAATTGTCACCAAGAACAGCTCCTGCAATGGCAAATATTATTAGATAAAACAAGTTGAAATATCCTTCTGCAGCCATTCCTCCCATAAATAATAATATTGTTGAACCAGGTATTAATAATCCTATTCCTATAGCGGTTTCAGCAAGTGCAACAATAAGAGCAATTAAATATCCAAATGTATTATAATCATTTATCGAATTAAGAAAAGATTGTATATAATCCATAATGCCCTCCTAATATAATTCTACTATATTTTCTTAATTTTCTTAAAAAAAGTAAGATAGTAATTGTTATGTAATTTTAATAGAATTATTATAAACTGTAGTAAATGACGTAAGCGAGGTGCATATATGAAAAAAATTTTTTTAATTATTTTTTTTGTAATAACATTTTTAGTTTCTTTTGCTGAAAATAATTTGAAGAAAGATTTATTTAAAAAAAGTTTAGCAGGAGTCTCGCTTTCTATGGGGAGCTATTTTTTTGATGAACAAATTAGAAATATGACAAGTGATTTTGGCTTTGAATTTGGTGAGATTATAGATACTAAAGTTATGATTGGAACAAGTACGGCTTTGTATGTTTCGTCATATTTTATTAATGATGAATATTTTTCAAAAACATCATTTCAGAGTTTATCTTCCTCGTTTATAACCGGGGGAACAATACTCGCCTTGAAATTATTGGTAGGAAGAGCAAGACCATATATGAATCAAGGGAAAGATAGTTTCGAGCTTTTTAGAGGTATAGATTCAGACGATTATCGTTCTTTTCCTTCAGCGCATTCGGGGTTATCCTGGGCAATAACAACTCCATATGCAGAAAGGTATTCGAAATGGTTGTATATTATTCCAACGATTATTTCTGGATTTAGAGTTATCGAAGATAAACATTGGACTTCAGACGTAGTTTTTGGGAGTTTAATAGGGTTTTTAACTGGAAAGATGGCATATGAAAAAGAGTTTTATATAAGCTTTTAATGTTTTTGCACAATAATTTGATTATAAAAACAAAGGCAATTTATCCAAAATGGATAAACTGCCTTTTTATTTAATATACAGCTATTTGACTATCTGTTCTTGGTTCGGTCCCTCCACAATAAACGTTGTTATCCATTCTCCAAATAATTTGACCTCTTCCAAAAGAACCCGAATTGAGCATCACTTTTACATCATGGCCTTTGTTTGAAAGCATTTGAGCTAAATGTTCTGGAAAGTTTTTTTCTACATATACGGTGTTGTTTTCTATCCATTGCCATCTTGGTGCATCTAAAGCAGCTTGTGGGTTTAAACCTTTATCCAACATATTTAAAATCACCTGTAAATGACCTTGAGGTTGCATATAACCACCCATAACCCCAAAAGGCCCAACTGGTTTTCCATTTTTTGTGATGAATCCAGGAATTATTGTGTGGTATGTTTTTTTGTTTGGTTTTAAATAATTTGAGTGTTCAGGGTTTAAAGAAAATGTATGTCCCCTATTTTGCATGGCAATACCAGTTTCTGGTATTACAATTCCCGAACCAAAACCCATATAATTTGATTGTATGAATGAAACCATATTTCCCCATTTATCTGCTGTAGCAAGGTAAACAGTACCGCCTTTAGGAAGTTTTCCAGGCTTAGGAAGATTGGCGTAATGGTCAATTAATCCTCTTCTTTTTTTAGCGTATTCAAGAGATAGAAGTTCATCAAGGTCAACTTTCATATGGTCTATATCAGTTATATATTCTTTGCCATCTGAAAAAGCTAATTTTAAAGCCTCTATGGCATTATGGTAAAAATAGATTTCGTTTTCATCTTTCATATTGATTTCATTTAGTATATTTAAAGCCATTAAAGTTATTATTCCCTGTCCATTTGGAGGGAGTTCCCATATTTCATGGTCTCTATAGTCTACGTTTAAAGGTCTTACCCATTCAACTTTATGGTTTTTAAGGTCTTCTTTTCTTAAAAAACCACCATTTTCTTTCATAAATTTATCTATTTTATATGCTATTTCACCCTCATAAAATTCTTTTGCATTACTTTCTGCTATCATTTTTAAGGTTTTTGCATGATTTTTTAAAGTTATTTTTTCACCTATTTTTGGGGCTTTTCCATTTAATGAAAAAGTTTTAAAAAACTCTTCAAACTCATTTCCCTTTAATATTTTTTTATAACCAGAAAAAGCTCTTTCCCAGCTGTTTCCCAAAACAGGCGAAACAGGATATCCGTATTCAGCATACTCTATGGCTGGTTCTAAGTTTTCTTTTAATGTGAGATTCCCAAATTTTTCTGTCATTTCTGCCCAGGATTTAACAGCACCAGGCGTTGTTACGGGAATAGCTCCCACCTTTGGCATTTGTTCGTATCCCATTTCTTTTAGTTTTGGTGAAGAAATATCCATTGGAGATCTTCCAGAAGAATTCATCCCGTGGATTTCTCCATCAGCAGTTGAAAATATTGCAAAAGAATCAGATCCAATTCCATTTGAAGTTGGTTCTACAACTGTTAATGCGGCAGCTGTGGCTACTGCAGCATCTATGGCATTACCACCTTTTCTCAAGATGTGAAGCCCTGCTTGTGAAGCTAAAGGTTGGGAAGTAGCTACCATGCCGTTTTCTCCAAAAACATTCATTCTTTTTGATTTGTATGGGTTGTATAAAAAATCAAAGTCCATATTAATTCGCCCCCCTTATTATATTTACTCTATTATATCATTAAAAAAGAAGCCGAAAAAATCAGCCCCTTAATTGAATATTATGGAAATATAAAAATGTTTAATTTACATATTTCTGCAAAGTATTTTTGTTAGAGTCTTTCACTTTTTATATATATATCACAAATGCACCGGCTATTAGTATTATGGTGCCTATTACTCTTAAAGAGACCTTTTCTTTGAATATGTATTTTGCAAAAAAAGCTGTAACTAAAGAAGATACCATTGATACTGGTTCAGCGATGCTTACATCTATATATTTAAAAGCATTTAAGAGTGCTATATAAGAATAAGCATTTGTAAACCCGCCAGCCAACATGTCATATTTTTTAGTTTTTATTAGGTTTAAATGGGGTTTTATGCTTTTAAATTTTATTAAGGTTAGTATTGTAAAGTTTAAGCTGACAACAAGATATATACCAACAGAATAACCGACTGGTGAAATATCTTCTACGAAATGTCCATCAATAGTTCTTCCAATCGCCATTAATCCAGACGAAATAAGCATGGCAACAGCACCTTTACTCCTGCCAATGTTTTTATATGATTCGAGAAGTGATCTGTCTTTTTTTAAATAAGAAACACCATAAAGCATAAGTAAACTTCCAACAATTTTGAAAATAGTTATCTTTTCATCTAAAAAAATTGCAGTTGTTATTATTAGAAATATTACATTCATGTTGTATAGGGGTGCAATGATAGAGGCATCTTCATTGGATAACGCATAAACATATAAGAAAAATGAGATAGTGTATATAGTTCCAGCGATGAGCGCTATTTTAAATATTTCAAAATTTAAAGTATAAAAAAATGGAGCCATCATTAAAAACGAGGTTGTAAAAAACCCCCAAGAAGATAGTAGTTCATCATTCCCTTGGGAAATCTTTTTCCCGGCTATTCTTTCGTAGCCAAGTAGTAGTATTCTTATACTTATCCATAAAAAAGCCATTTTATCCCCCAATTTTTTCAATAATGATATGTTATAATTTATTATAACAGAAATCTGTAAAAGGGGAGATTATTTATGAATAAAAATGAAGCTATTAAAGAAATTGAGCGCAATTTATCAGAAAGCAATTTAAGAAAACATTGTTACGCTGTTGGAGCTATTATGAGAGAATTGGCTTTGAAGTTGGATAAAGACCCGGATGAATGGGAAATAGCTGGTATAATACATGATTTAGATTACGAAATGACAAAAGATGAAGTAGAAATGCATGCTAAAAAAACTGTTGAAATGCTCGGAGATAGAGTTGACCAAGATATAAAAGATGCCATTTTAGCCCATAATGACCAAAAGAATTTAGAAAAAGATATAGAGATTGCTTTATATGCTGCTGACCAAATTTCTGGATTGATAACAGCGTCCGTATTGGTTAGACCAGGTAAAGATATAGAAACTCTGAAAGTTAAATCTTTAAAGAAAAAATTTAAAGATAAATCTTTTGCAGCAGGAGCAGACAGAGAAAGAATAAAAGTGATTGAGGAGTTGGGTATTGAATTGAACGAATTTTTTCAAATTGCAATTGATGGGATGAAAAAAGAAAAAGAGATTTTAGGACTGGATGGGCAGTCTGAGTGATATATAATGGATACTAAATTCAAGGAGAGTGGTTTTTGTGAAGAAATTATTGGGGATATTACTTGTTTTAACAATGGTTTTATCTATTTTTTCTGTTAACTTGGTTATCGATGATTTTGATGATAATACAAAAAATGATTTAGAAAGATCTATAAATAGTGGAAATGCTTCTGCAGCTGAATACGCTGCCATGTCTTTAGCTATAATGTCTGAATATAAATTTGAAGCCTTATACAATCAAGTTGAAATATTAATTTATGGATTAGACGAAGAGGCTTTAAATGAACCCATTACACAAGAAGATTTAGAAGGAGTTTACCAAACTGAAGAGATGGAAGAATTTATTAATTATATGAGAGATTCTGGTGGAATTCAAGCTATGAATGATATCTCAAATAATCTCGAACATGTAATGGGGAAATACGAAACAAGAGTTAGTCTTTCAGAAGACGTAGTTAGACAGCTTCTTTTAAACTTTGGATTGGATCAAAAAGACGTGGACAATATTCAATCTCAGAATAATTATCCAGAATATGTTGAATCGGATTACAGAGATTTTTTAGCTATGAAAATTTTGGCCGAAGCTGTGTTGATGATGGATGCTAATTCTGATACGTATTTTTCAACACTTGGAGAATTAGAAAATTTGATAGAAGATCCTGCATCTTCTTTGAAGCCAGAAGCAACAAAAGTTGTGGAGAAATACCAAGAAAAATGGTCACAAACATCGCCAAATTTGATGGAATTTGACACAGTATTACAAGATATAGCGGATATAGATGGAGAAATTCAATGGGCAAATCTTTCAGACTTATTTGCTGATGAAAAACTATTTTTTGAATACAATTCAGAAATTTTCGTCAACATTAAAGATATTTTAGGATATGTTCTGGATATAAGCGATTTTGAAGAGACCTATAATGAAGACAGAGAGTATTTGAACTTAATGGATATAATTTTTTCAGAACTTAGAGACAAGATAGACGATGAATCGGAATATGAATTAAAAACAAGAATTGCAACAGACTTTATGAGAGGGAATCTTTCAGAAGAACTTAGTCAAGAAGATGTAACCACAACAATTTATATTAACGGTGAAGAAGTTTATACTATAATTTCTATTTTAGAAGGTCTTTATGAAACACTTCCTTACGGGAATTTCAACATGAATATGTCTCTAAGAACTTGGGCACCAATGTTACAAGAGTTAGGAATGGAAGAACTTAAAGTTGAACTTGAGGTAGGGGTAGACTTTGATGCAGTTAAAGACGGAATCAACTTAAAAGACTTGAACATAAAATTAAGACCGGATGTAGTGATGAACGCTTTAACCTTGATTAGTAGCTTAGGAAGTGCTCCTTCAGAACAGTTAATGACAACGCTCAACACAGTTATAGACGATATAGGATTTTTATACAACGAAGACAGAGATTTGGTTGTGAAAATGGGTGAAGATGATTACTTTGGATCATTGAGAGTTAAAGGTATTTTAGATATTCAAATAATTGAAAATCTTATTCAGTCATTAAATCAACCACCACAATCACAAGGAACACAAGGAAATTAAAAAACAAAAAAATAGAGCCCGATTATTATCGGGCTTTTTTTATAAGGGGGAAGTAAATGTCTAAAAGAATTTCATGGATAGGTATTTTTACAGCACTTTCATTTGTTTTGTCTTTTGTGAAATTCCCATCACCAATTGGGAGTATAGCTCTTGATTCCATGCCAGGATTTTTACTCGCCATAATAAATCCTGTTTACGGAGGAATAACTGCATTTTTAGGGCATATATTTACATCTTGGAATTCTGGATTTTATTTTCAGTTTTACCATATTTTATTGGCTATTTCTATGTTTGCTATAGCTTTTATTTTTGGGAAAATGTATAAAAGAAATAAGATAATAGCTGTAATAACTGCTACAATTTTAAATGGAGCAATAATGCCTTTTATAGTGACACCAATTTTAAGTGTTAAAGGAGTATTTGGTACGATGCCGATATTATCTCTTGCAAGTTTTGTGAACATTTTAATTGCTTCACTGGTTTATATATTTATCAAAAAATATGAGGTAATTAAAAATGAAAAAAATTAACACAAAAAGAGATTTAACTATATTTAAAGATAATGAATATATAGTATTTGCAATGGATAGTTGTGGAGCTATTGGGGAAAAAGAATACGACGTATTGAATTTTGATATATACAATACAGCAAAAATGACTTTGAGAGTTTGTTTGAATGAACTATTTTCTGTAGGAGCGACACCAAAAGCTGTTTTTTCTTTAGTGGCTAACGAGTTTGACCCCACTGCGGGGACAATTCTAAAAGCTATAAAAGATGAATTAGAAGATAATGAGCTAAAAGACATTGAAATAAATGGTAGCAGTGAAGAAAATTTTGAAACAAAAATGACAGCTTTTGGCATAAACGTTTTTTCGACAGCGAAGAAATTAAAAATGAAAAACACAAAATCTGATTATTTTATTTATTTAGTTGGGGAACCTTTTGTGGGGCAAGAAGTTGTGAATAATCAAGATATTTTGTTAACACCAAAAATAATAAAATTCATTATAAATAATTATGAAATAGGAGATTTAATACCTTGTGGTTCTGGTGGGATATTAAAAGAATTGAATATATTATCTAAAGAAAATTCTCTTGATTTTGAATTATTTGATACTAAAATAGATCTGGAAAAATCTGCAGGCCCTGCAACATGTGGTGTTTTTACTACAAAAGAAAAAATTGAATCTATGGGAGATTATCCTTTAACTTTGATAGGCAAATACATTTAGGAGTTGGTTTTCTTGAAAATAGTAATGGTTACCGGAGGGCAGAGTTGTGGAAAATCAACTTTTGCTCAAAAAACTGCTGAAAATATTTCTGGTAAAAGAGTATATGTTGCTACTGCTCAAGCATTTGATCAAGAAATGGAAATCAAAATACAAAAACATATAGAAGAAAGAGAAGATAAATTCGATACTATAGAAGAACCATTGGAGCTAGACCAAGCCATTTTAAAAACAAAAGAGTATGACGTTGTATTACTTGATTGTTTAACTATGTGGACTTCTAACATTATATTGAACAATGAAAATAATGAAGAGGCGGCTGTTGAAAAATATCTAAACAATTTTCTAAAATCAATAGAGAAATTAAAAAATCATTCTAACATACAAAAACTCATAATAGTTACAAATGAAGTTGGATGGGGAATAATTCCTGGAAATAAACTTTCCAGAATTTTTGCAAGGCTTTTGGGAACTGTAAACAAAAAAATAGCCAAAATTTCTGACGAAGTGTATATGATGGTTTCAGGAATCGAGGTGAAAATAAAATGATTGTGGGGGTGACATCATGGCAAAAACCAGGAACTTACCTGGAAAATGTAGAATTACTGAAAGGTTTTGCAGATTTTGTTGAGCTACTTGTCTATACATGGGATGAGACAACAAAGGGAACTCTTGAAAAAGAAATCGGTGGAATTCGAAACAAGGTAAAATATTCTGTTCATTTACCCACAGATAATCTTGAAAACTGTAAAAAAGCAATACAATATTTTAGCGATAAAAACGCTTATAGATTAACTATTCATCCATTTGGTGATAAAGAAGAGTTTAGAAAAGTAATAAAAGAAGGTATTGAGTTGGTTGGGGAAAAACTTTGTCTTGAAAATCTTGAAAATGATGCTTTTTACGATTACTATGAATTTGTGAAAGACTTGGAAGTTTCAATAACAATGGATTATGGCCATCTTTTAATAATAAATCAAAACCCACAAGAATTTTATGAAAAGTATTCTGGACAGATAAAAGAAATTCATTACCATGGAGTTGATTCTGAAAAAGGGCATGTTTTTCCAGAAGAAAATCAATTGGAGGAATTCATAAATTTTTACGATCAAAATTTTGAAAAAGACGTACCCGTTTGCATAGAATTATTCGAATTGGAAGATACAAAAAAAGTTTTTGAGAGGTTGAAAAAAAGATGAAAAATCTTTTTGTTGCATTTGGGACAATAAGCAAAATACCAGTTCCAACTGTAAAAAAAATAAATATAAAAAGAAGCACGATATTTTTCCCTGTTGTGGGATATGTGGCTTCTTTGATAAATTTTGGTATATACTACTTATTGAAAGATTATATACCAACTAACATTTTAATATCTTTGATAATGATAGTTTATTTTTATCTTTTTCAATACTTTCATTTTGATGGTTTCGTTGATTTGATAGATGGATTTGGAGCTCAGATAAAAACAAAAGAAGAAAGATTGAAGATATTAAAAGACTCAAGAGTTGGGGCTTTTGCTTTACTTGGAGGAGTTTTGTATATACTGTTTCTTTTTAACCTAATGAACAACATCCCAGAAGGATTTTTGTTGGCTCCGGTGTTTTCCAGATATACAATGAACCTATTACTAACGATTTCTAAACCAGCAAGAAAAGATGGACTAGGAAAAATGTATTTCCCATATCCAAAATTCTATTTTTTATTATCTTTGATATTCATTTTACCTATAGCGTATTTCAATCTACAAATATTTTTAATAGGTATTGCATCTTCTATAATCTCTGCTGTAATCATGAATATAATATCCAATAAAAAAATAGAAGGAGTAACTGGTGACGTAATAGGGGCATCAGCAATAATATCTGAAGTGGTATATCTTTTCATTCTGAATCTGTTTTTATAGTATAATAGATATTATTTCTACCCATGAAGTTAATGTTTATGATTATAATAACTATATAAAATATGTTCCTTTTTATAAAAAGGTCGAAAAAGAAGGGATGGAAATAAAATGACCCGAGATTATTCTCAGGTCATTTTTTGATGTCATTTAAAAATCTTTCTTTTTAAATCTATGGCGTCTTCTGGGCACACTTCATGACACACATAACATCTTATACATTTATCATAATCTATGCTGTGGTTGTCTATTGTTATGGCACCAGCTGGACAGCTGTTTTCACATATTCTACAAGAAATACACTTATCCACGTTTATTTCTGGGACTCTTTGTACCGCTCTAGATAAGTTGGTAAAGGTTTCAAATATTGGCGCTGTAATAGGAAGTTTTATCTTGCCACCTTCCCAGTCTCCATTTATTTTATATTCAGGTATGAGTTTTCTTCTCATCGATTCATTTAAAATATAAGCGTATTTTTCTTTAACGTTTAATTTTTTTGCCACAGCGTGATCTAAAGCATAGGCGTTTTCAGAAATTCCAATAACCCCAAAATGTTTTTGCTTTCCGTTTGCAGGGCCATTTCCTTCCATACCTTCTATTCCATCTAAAACAGTTATGGTTGGTTTTACTATGTTGTGGATATCGATAATAACATTTGCAAAATTTGTGTTTGTTCTTGCTTTTAAATGCCATGATGACTTTTCTTTTCCAACAACACAACCAAAAGTATTTTTAATACCCATTGTTAATATCATTTGAGAATGGGTTTTTAATTTTGCTATATTAATTATTTTGTCTGCATCTAAAACTTTTCTGGATATTTTTATTTTTTTGTAATTTTCTCCATCAACTTCAACAGGATCATCTAATTCAACAATTGGAATATCATATTTCTGGCAAACATCGTAAATGCCATTAGCCTTTACCCCTTGAAGGGCTGTTCCTGTAGCAGGGCTATCTCCAAGATATATTTCTACATCTAAATCAAGTAAAAATAAAATAATAGCTTCAACTATTTTCGGGTGTGTAGTAACCGCTTTTTCAACTTCTTTTGGTGAAAGGAGGTTTGGTTTTAAGAGAACCTTGTCACCTTTTTCAAATTTTCCTTTGTATGGTTCCAACATTTTTACTAATTTTTCAACAGATTTTTCATAATTATCACATTTGTTTAAATACACGTCTATCAAAATAATTTCCCTCCCATAATCTTATATATAAACCATTGTATATTACTTATAAAATCTCTTATATAATCTTTTTTATATTTTAACAAAAATTTATAAAATTTATATTAAAAACCACATAATACACAATATTAAGCAATATTTTAAAACAAACAAAAAAATATAATTATAATGAGAGGCATTTGAAAAGGTCTCTTTTATTTTAGAATTAACACAATAATAACTTGTAATTAAACACTAAAACTCTCTTTTGATTGACAATTTTAGTATAGCCGTTGTAAAATGATCACCTACTAAAAATTTTTCGGAGGTTTAAATATGATAAAAAGAGCATTAATAAGTACTTATGACAAAACTGGTGTTGTTGAGTTTGCTAAATATTTAGAAGAAAATAACGTAGAAATAATTTCTTCAGGTGGAACTGCGAAACTATTATCAGAAAATGGAATAAAAGTAACCAAAGTTTCAGATGTGACAAAATTTCCAGAAATTTTTAACGGACGGGTGAAAACACTACACCCCAAAATACACGGTGGGATACTTGCAAGAGAGGGAAAAGACGAAGAAGAAATGAAAGCTAACGAAATAGAGAAAATAGATCTTGTTTTTGTTAATTTATATCCATTTTTTGAGAAAGTTAATGAGGGATTAGATTTTGAAAAACTGGTAGAGTTTATAGACATTGGTGGACCAACAATGATAAGGTCAGCTGCAAAAAATCTTAAAGACGTAGTTATACTAACAGACAATAAAGACATTGATTTATTAAAAGAGAAAAAATTGAATATAGATTTTGAAACGAGAAAAAAATTGGCTTTAAAGGCTTTTAACCTGACATCTGCTTATGATGCTTCTATTTCAGAATATCTTGCAAGGGAAACGGGAACAGATTTTCCAGAGTATCATACTGTTTCTTATAAAAAATATTCTGACCTTAGATATGGAGAAAATCCCCATCAAAAAGCAGCCTTCTACGTGAAAAATAATGGTAAATACTCTTACAATGATTTTGAACAATTACACGGAAAAGCGCTATCTTATAACAATTTAAGAGATGCAGACATAGCCTGGAAAGTAGTTAATGAATTTGAAGATACTGCTTGTTGTGGGTTGAAACACAACACTCCTTGTGGAGTTGGAATTGGTGAAACAGTTGAAGAAGCTTATCAAAAAGCTTATGAAGGTGACCAGATATCAATATTTGGTGGTATAGTATCTTTTAACAGAACTGTGGATAAATCAACTGCATTGAAACTAAAAGAAATATTTCTTGAAATTATCATAGCTCCAGATTTTGATGATGATGCTCTGGAATTGTTGAAGAAAAAGAAAAATTTAAGATTGTTAAAAATGACTAAAAATAATTTTGACGATTTTGAATCCATAACAATAGATGGTGGAATATTAGTTCAAAATACTGATAAAGAGTTTATAAATAAATTTGAAGTGGTGACAAAAAACAAAAATATATCTGAAAAAATGAAAAAAGAGTTGGAATTCGCCTATAAAGTAGTGAAATATTCAAAATCAAATGCTATAGCAGTAACTGCAAATAAAAAATTACTTGGGGTTGGAAATGGAGAAGCAAACAGGATTTGGGCTGCAGAACAAGCACTTGAAAGAGCAAAAGGCAAAGGCGCAGTTCTCGCATCTGACGCTTTCTTCCCTTTTGATGATGTAGTGAAGCTTGCTGCTAAATACAATATAAAAGCAATAATTCAACCAGGTGGATCTATAAGAGATAAAGACTCCATAAAAGCATGCGATGAAAATGGAATAACGATGGTATTTACTGGCATGAGACATTTTAAACATTGAGGTGTGATGATATGAAAATTCTATTAATCGGTTCTGGAGCAAGGGAACACGCAATAGCTTATAAACTATCTTTATCACAAAAAGTAGAAAAAATATTTGTCGCTCCTGGAAATGGTGGGACTTATGTAGAAAATAAATGTAAGAATATTGACATAAAAAATCATGATGAGCTCTTGGATTTTGCAAAAAACAACTCAATAGATTTTACTTTTGTTGGGCCAGAACAACCTTTGGCAGATGGGATTGTTGATTTATTTGAAAGTAACGGGTTAAAAATAATAGGCCCAGATAAATTCTCTTCTCAGCTTGAAAGTAGTAAATCATTTGCCAAAAAATTTATGAATAAATACAATGTCCAAACAGCTAATTACAAAGAATTTAGCAAAAAAAATAACATAGATGAAATTACAAACCTTATTAATTACCCTGCGGTAATAAAAGCGGATGGATTGGCAGCTGGAAAAGGCGTTTTTATATCTGAAAATAAGGAAAATGCAAAAAAAGTTTTAAAAGATTTATTTGAAAAAGAAATTCTTGGAAAAGCTTCTGAAAAAATAATAATAGAAGACGCTATACCTGACTTTGAATGTTCTGTTTTCACCTTTTTTGATGGAGAAAACGCAAAAACATTCGCCTATTCCCAAGACCATAAAAAATTGTACGAAGGAGAAAAAGGCCCAAACACAGGGGGTATGGGTTCTATCACTCCTCATCCCCTGATAACAGAAAAACAAAAAGAAAATATAATTAACAAGATAATTAATCCAACAATAAAAGGAATAAAAAAAGAAAAGATGAATTATAAAGGGGTAATATTTTTTGGAGTTAAATTTAAAAAAGATGAACCATACCTTCTCGAATATAACGTTAGATTTGGAGACCCTGAAACCCAAAGTATTATGTACATTTTAGAAACAGACCTTGTCGAGATATTTGAAAGTATTTTAAACAAATCTTTGAACAAAATAGAAATAAAACTCGAAAACAAAATATCTCAATGTGTTGTTGTAGCAGCAAAAGGATATCCAAAAAAATACAACAAAAACATAGAACTAAACTTAGATAATTTTAATTCAAAAATTTTTCACGCCGGGACAAAAATAGAAAAAAACAAATTATTATCTTGTGGAGGAAGGATTTTTTCTATAGTGGAAAAGGCAGAAACTCTTTCAAAAACAAGAGAAAAAATATATTCTCAACTAAAAAGCCTCAAAAACCCTGAATTATATTATAGAAAAGATATATAGAAATCATTTCATGATTTCTATAATGTCTCCCTAAGCAGCTCACAAAGTAACAAATCAAAAGATATAAACCTATAAAAAAATTAATCCTTTTTAAATGATCGTTAGGGAGTTGATATATATCTTGACATCAAGACATTATTTTTGTTATAATTATCTTGACATCGAGATAAAAAGGGGTTAAAAAATGAGTAAAATAGATCTTAAAATAATCATAGCTCTTTCTCGAGCTAATCAAGCGATTTTAAAAAAAATAGAAAAAAGCATGAATAAAAATGGCTTGACAGTTAGTGAATTTGGAGTTATGGAGCTTTTGCTCCATAAAGGGAAGCAACCTGTTCAAAAAATTGCTGAAAGGATTTTAGTTACTAGTGGAACTATTACTTATGTTATTAATAAACTTATTAAAAAAGGTTATATAAAAAGAGAAAGATGCAATGAAGATAAAAGAATATATTATGTTGATTTAACTGAAGAAGGTAGAATTTTTATAGAAAAAGTTTTTAAAGAACACGAAAAATATTTATCAAAACTTTTTCAGGAAATAGATAACAATGATAAAAAAGATTTAATTAAAAAATTAAATTTATTTGAAAATGTTGCTAAACAATACAAGGAGTGATAATTGTGGTAAAAGATTTTTATACAGCTATTGAAGAGAGAAGAAGCAGATATTCTATAACAAATGAATCAACGATTTCAGATGAAAAAATAAAAAATATTATAGAATACGCTTTGAAACATACCCCTTTTGCATTTAATGCTCATAATGGAAGAGCAATTTTGTTATTAGGTGAAAATCATGACAAGTTATGGGATATCACAAAAGAAGAATTAAGAAAGATAGTTCCAGAGGAAAACTTCCAAGACACTAGCGATAAAATAGATTCGTTTAAAAATGGATATGGGACTATATTATTTTTTGAAGATACAAAAGTAGTAAAATCACTTCAAAAAGACTTCCCTTTGTACAAAGATAATTTCCCTGTTTGGTCATTACAATCATCTGGAATGCTCCAATATAATGTTTGGACATCCTTATCAATAGAAGGACTTGGGGCATCTCTTCAACACTATAGTGAAGTTATAGAAAATAGAGTAAAAAAAGAATGGGAAATTCCTTCTAATTGGAAAATGATTGCACAGATGCCTTTTGGAAAACCAGCCAACGAACCACCTGAAAAAGAATTTGCTGATATTGATAAATTTTTTAAATTATATGATTAAATAGCTCTATAAAATGATAGTTTTTAATTTAAAAACCAAATAATATGTATTGAATTTCATAAAAAAAGTGCCTGCGAAAGCAGGCACTTATAATTTATCGAAAATTACTCAGGGAATTTGGGGTGATTAAAAGTTTCTCATTAATTCAGCAGCAACGTTAGAATATTGGTTCATGATGTTTTCATTTGCACTAGGTATTTTGTTATCTCTTTTAGTCATAATAACTCCTCCTTAGAAGTAAGTATTTATATTTTCACTACTATTATAGTTCGTGAAGTAAACCTTATGTCAACAGTAAAAACATAGTAATTTATGTAAAGCTTCAATTAAATATGGGGTGCACTCCACTAATTATTTTGTAACATAAAAAAATAACGCCCACTAAGGGCGTTATAGAATTAATTTATAAATTTTTCCAAGCTTCATCTTCTTCCTTTGTTAGCCAATCTTTTGCAAGGCTTTTTTCGCTTGCTTTTGTAATATCTTGAATTTTATTGTGTTTTTTAAACATTATAAAATCTATATAATCGGAGATTTCTTCTAACGTATTTTCTGGTAATTTATCTATTTTTTCTTTTAATTCTTTTTTATCAACCATAATGCCACCTCCATCAAAATTATATCATTTTTTAATAAATAGTATTATAAATTATTCATATATCAATTGATTAATTTATTTACATCAATTTGTTGTATAATCAAAGTAAATAATATGTCTATGAGGTGGTCAGATGAATAACACCAGCAATATAATCGATAACAAAAATCAAAAGATGTGGGAGTATTTAAAAGATAATATTGAAGAGGGATCAAAATTGTCCATAGTATCAGCATATTTTACGATTTATGCTTATTATGAGTTGAAAGAAAAATTTGATGATATAGAAAGTTTAAACTTTTTATTTGGAGAGCCAAGTTTTATAAAAAACATGGATTTGGACCAAATGCAATCAAAAGAATTTACTATTGAAGATAATTCTACTAATATAACAATAAAAAACAGACTAAAACAAAAAAAGGTTGCAAAAGAATGTGCAAAATGGATAGAAGAGAAAGTAAATATAAAATCAATGGTAAAACCCAATTTTTTACATGGGAAAATGTATCATATCGAAAAACCAGGAAGAGACCCAAGAGCAATTACAGGCAGTTCAAATTTCACTTACAGTGGTTTGGGTTTTAAAAATAGTCACAACATAGAATTAAATGTATATCTTTCAGATCAAAGAGACGTTAATGAATCTAAAAAGTGGTTTGATTCCATTTGGAATGATAACACAGGATTAGTCGAAGATGTAAAATACCAGGTACTAGAATATTTAAATAAATTATATAAAGATAACAGTCCTGAAATAGTTTATTTATTCACACTATACAAAATTTTTGAAGAATATGTTGAAAATCAGGAAAAATATACTCAACAAGAAGATTTTCAAGAAACAAAAATCTGGAATATGCTATATGATTTTCAAAAAGATGGAGTTAAAGCAGCCATAAGTAAAATAGAAAAGCATAATGGATGTATTCTTGCAGATAGTGTAGGATTAGGGAAAACATTCGAAGCTTTAGCAGTTATAAAATATTATGAAATGAAAAATGACAGAGTTTTAGTACTCTGTCCAAAAAGATTATATGAAAACTGGAATACATATAAAGGAACAGTAAAAGATAATATTTTGTTGGAAGATAAATTTTATTATGATATATTCTTTCATACAGACTTGTCTAGAGATAAAGGAAGGGCTGCTAATGGGTATCTTTTAGAAGAAATTAATTGGGAAAGATATGATTTAGTGGTAATAGATGAATCGCATAATTTTAGAAACAAGAGAGCAGTGAAAAACAGAGTTACAAGATATGAAAAACTAATGAATAATATAATAAAAGCTGGACAAAACACAAAAGTGTTAATGTTAACAGCCACTCCAATAAACAACGACCTCAGTGATTTGCATAATCAAATCAACTTTATTACAAAAGAAAATGATCAAGCTTTAAAAAATCAGAATATTGAGAGAATATCTTCAGTTGTAAAAAAAGCCCAGAGAAACTTTGACAAATGGGCGGATGAAAAAAATAAGGGCTCAAAAATAGATCTTGTTGAAGAAATGGATTCCGACTTTTTCAAATTATTAGATGAATACACCATATCTAGGTCAAGAAAACATATAAAAAAGTATTATGACATCAAAAAAATAGGTAAATTCCCAAAAAGATTAAAACCTATATCAATATACTCTGAATTGGATACGTCTAATCAAGTTATGAACTACGAACAACTTAATAATAAAATATTAGAAATGGATTTAAGCATTTATTATCCTTCAAATTTTGTTAGAAAACTAAGCCAAGAAGAATATGCAGAAAAACATGATACCATAGTAAAAGGGGGTACAGGTATACTAAGTCAAGCAGATAGAGAGCAAAATTTAATACTGATGCTTAAAACTAATTATTTAAAAAGATTAGAAAGTTCAGTACATTCTTTTAGGCTAACCTTTGAAAGGTTGGCGAAAAAGCATGAAAATCTAATAAACAAGATTGAAAATTACAAGGAAAATAGAGAAGAATATAAAGAAATAGATTTAGATTTGAATAAAGAAGAATATTCTGAAGAAGAAATGGATTTATTGATTGAGGGTAAAATAAACTTCAATCTAAAAGAAATGAGAGCTTCTGAGTGGCTTGAAAAAATAAAAAGAGACTATAAAGTTATCAAAGAATTACTAAAAGAAGCTAACAAGATTAACAGAGAAAAAGATGCAAAGCTAAAAACATTAATTAAATTAATTGAAGATAAAATTAAAAATCCTATAAATAAAGACAACAAAAAAATATTGATTTTCACAGCTTATGCAGATACTGCTAATTATCTATACTTAAATTTGAAAGAAGAATTATCCAAAAAGAATTTAGAGTTTGGGTTGGTAACTGGAACAGGGCCAAATAATTCAACAATTGGGCTTAAAAATTTTGAAGAAATATTACAGAGTTTTTCCCCAAAATCAAAAGGAAAAATAAATTGTGAAAAAGAAATAGACATACTCGTTGCAACTGATTGTATATCAGAGGGTCAAAATCTACAAGATTGTGATTATTTAATAAATTACGATATACATTGGAATCCAGTTAGAATAACCCAAAGATTTGGAAGGATTGACAGAATTGGTTCAAAAAACCAAAAGATACAATTAGTTAATTTTTGGCCTGAAAAAGATCTTGAAAAATATATAAATTTGGAAAAAAGAGTAAAAAATAGAATGGCACTTTCTGATATGAGTGGAACAGGCCAAGAAAACATAATTGAAGTAAGAGAAGACGAAGATAACTATTTAGATTTTAGAGAAAAACAGCTAAAAAAATTACAAAATGAAATTATAGATTTAGAAGATATGGATGATACAATATCACTCACAGATTTCACTTTAGATAATTACAAAATGGATTTGACTAACTATTTAGAAAAAAACAAAAACTTAAAGCATCTTCCAGAAGGAATATATTCTATAGTTCCGTTACCAAAAGATATAGAATATTCTGAAGATTCATTACCAAAAAATATAAAAGAATTTATAAAGCCTGGAGTAATTTTCTGTTTAAAACTAAAGTCCTCAAAAAAAGAAAAAGTTGAAAAAAGATTAGAAAAGTTTAATCCAGTAGCTCCATACTTCTTGGTCTATATATATGATAACGGCGAAATTAAATTCAATTACACAAACTTAAAACAATTATTAGAAATATACAAATTATTAGCCTCTGGGGGAAAACAACCTTATGAAGAATTAGAAAAAATATTTACAAAAGAAACAAATGATGGGGAAAATATGGAAAAATATTCTAATTTATTAAGAACGATAGTTAAACAAATAAACAAAAAGTTGAATCATCAATCCATGAGAACATTAGGAATGGGAGCCGGCAGAGGGCAAATAAATCTAATTTCAAAAGAAAACCAAATAACCGATGAAGAAGAATTTGAATTGATTAGTTTTTTAATAATAAAAGAAAAGGAGAATTACGATGGATAGAAACTTAATTCAAAAAACATTAAATAATTTCAGTGATATTTACGATTCAGGGATCGAACTATTTAAAATTTTAGATTATCCTTTAAAAAACAATACTTTTCCAAAAAATGAATATGATTTAGAAGAATTTTTAAATGTTGTTGGTATAGAAAAATCTCAATTTAATGAAGAAGAAAAAAGTTGTATAGAAAAAATATCTTTGCTTTTTGCTTTCAGCGAAGATGACGAAAAAAAAGATAATTTTGTAAAATACGAATCGGAAAAAGAAATTATTGCCGGTTATATATTTTTATCTATAAAACTCAAAGATCAAGAATATTCAAAAACAAAAATAGTAAGCATATCTAAAAAGATAAATAGACTTTTGAATTCACCAGCATTTATTATATTCAATTATGATGAAAAAATTACTTTGACAATAACAGATAGAAGAATTAACAAAAGATATCATGAAAAAGATGTTATAGAAAAAACAACTTTAATAAAAGATATTGCCTTAAAAGACACGCATGCAGCGCATATAAGAATACTTGAAGACATAAATTTTAGAGATTTAGATGCGAATGCAAGGAACTTTAAAGATTTTCACAAAAAATGGAAAGCAAAATTAAGTGTAAGAGAACTTAATAAAGAGTTTTACAAAGAACTATCTAATTGGTTTTTTAGTTCTATAGATAAAGTAAAATTCCCTTCTCCTGATGATACAAAAAATGCAGATAAAATAACTGCTAATCCAGAAAAAGTTAGAGAAAATAACACTCAAAGTTTAATAAGATTTTTAACAAGAATTATTTTTGTTTGGTTTTTAAAAGAAAAAGGACTTATAGATAAGAAGATTTTCGATGATAAGTATATTTATGACAATATTTTAGTAAAAGATGTTGAAGTAAATAACAGCACTTACTATAAAGCAATACTACAGAATTTATTCTTTGCAACCTTAAATACAGAGATGAACAGGGACAAACCTAATAATAGAAATTTTATTAGCTCATTTCAAAATAAAAGTAGCTATTACGGAGTTCATAACAAATACAGATATTTAAGGTTTGTGAAAGATAAAAATCCTGATCTCATAATTGATCTTTTTGACGAAATTCCTTTTTTAAATGGAGGACTTTTCGAATGTTTAGATGAAGTAGGCAACAATAGGCATCATGAAAAAAGAATTGATATGTTTTCAGATAATCCGAAAAATGAAAGCAAATTGATATTTCCAGATGAATTACTTTTCTCTAATAAAAACAAAAAAGAAAAAGACAGTATAACAGGTCTTTTTAACATACTCAACAAATATAAATTTACTCTTGAAGAAAACACACCAGTGGAAGAAGATGTAGCTTTAGACCCAGAATTACTTGGAAGAATATTCGAAAACCTTCTTGCAAGTTATAACCCAGAAACAAGAGACACAGCGAGAAAATTAACTGGTAGTTATTACACACCAAGAGAAATAGTCCACTACATGGTGGATAGCTCTATAAAAGAATATTTAAAAACAAATTTAGATTTTATAACTGAAGATAATTTAGAAGAATTATTTGATTATAATAAATACGAACATGCCTTTGAAAAAAAAGAAGTGGAAAAAATAGTAAGAGCTATCTACAATATAAAAATATTAGACCCAGCCTGTGGTTCTGGGGCTTTTCCTATGGGAGTCTTAAACAGATTAGTTTTTCTTCTTGAAAAATTAGATCCAGAAAACTATATATGGAAAGAAATAAAAATGGAAGAAGTGAAAAATGAGCAAGAAGACTTTGAAGAAAGGCACAATGAAATAGATTTTGTTTTTAATCTCAATAAAAATGATGCAAACTATGCAAGAAAACTGTTTTTAATAGAAAACAGCATATACGGCGTTGATATACAACCAATAGCAGCACAAATTTCAAAACTCAGATTTTTTATCTCTTTGATTATAGAACAAAAAGTAAATAAAGAAGATAAAAATTTTGGATTACTCACGCTCCCAAATTTAGAAACAAAATTTGTTACGGCAAATACACTATTAAAAATAGAAAAACCAAAAACATTACAATTAGGACAAAACGAGTACAAAAAAATAGAAGAAGAATTAAAAATCATAAGAAACAAATACTTTGAAGCAAAAACAAAATCTACAAAAGATAAATATAAAGTGAAAGATAAAGAAAAAAGAGAGCAACTAAAAGCTGCTTTAGACAAAATAGGTTTCAATTCAGAAATAAGTCAAAAAATAGCAGCTTGGAACCCCTATGAACATAATAATATAGCTGAATTTTTTGATTCAGAATTCATGTTTGGTATAAAAGATGGATTTGATATAGTTATTGGAAATCCACCGTACATTAGAGGAGAAAAAATAAAACCCACTTCTTTAAAAGAAAAGTATAAAAAATATTATGACACTTTTAACGGAACTTCTGATATTTACATCGCTTTTTACGAAAAAGGATATGAAGAACTCAAACAGAATGGTTTATTATCATATATAACTTCAAACAAATGGACCAGAGCTAATTATGGAAAAGATATTCGTGAATTCATAATTAACAATGTTGATATAAAATCATACATAGATTTTAATGGGATAAGAGTATTTGAAAATGCAACGGTCGATACTTCTGTTTTTGAATTTCAAAAATCAAAAAAAAGTGATGAGTTCATTTATTGTGATATAAGAGATAATTATGATCTTGAACTAAGTTTGGATGAGTATATAAAAAAAGAAAAAGTTATATACAAAAAAGAAGATTTGAGCAAAGATACATTTTCTTTTTTGAATAAAGAAGAGTTAAAAATAAAAGAAAGAATTGAAAATATTGGAACGCCTCTAAAAGACTGGGATATTGAAATATACAGAGGAATTTTAACTGGATATAATAAAGCTTTTATAATAGATGGAAAAACAAAAGATGAATTAATAAAAAAAGACCCTAAAAATTCCGAAATAATAAAACCACTTTTAACTGGTAGAGATATTAAAAGATATACTTATGAATTTAATGATTGTTGGCTTATTAACTCTCACAATGGTTATAATGGTGTTCCAAGAGTAGATGTAGAAAATGATTATCCAGTTATAAAAGAATGGTTAGATCGATTTGAAGAAAGAATTACAAATAGATATGATCAAGGAGATACTCCGTATAATTTAAGGAATTGTGCTTATGTTGATCAATTTGAAAAAGAAAAATTAGTTTATGTTGATATTTCTAAAAAACCATATTTTGCCTATGATAAATTTAAAAAATATCATAATGACAGAGTTTTTCATATTACAGGCAATAATATAAAATATTTATTACTAATAATTAATTCCAAATTGGGAGAATTCAATTTTCGTACTTCTTGTGACAAACTTGGAAGTAAAGGAATCAAGTTTAAAAAGATTGATAATGTATCATTTATTAAGCCAAAACCTAATCAGGATGTTATTTTTTCTATACTTGTGGATTTTATAATTGAAATAAAAAATGATTTAAACGATTCTGAACAAATAGCAAATGAATTATCCAACTTCTTTGAAAGGATTGCTGATTTTATGGTTTATGGACTATATTTCAAAGAAGAAATGGTAAAAGACGGAAGCTATATAAACGAAGAAGTAGAAAAACTTATAGTTCCTATAAATGAAGGTTCAAAAGAAGAAAAACTCAAAAAAATAGAAGATGTATATAATAAGATGAAATCAAATCAAACAATTCAAAAAGCATTAACCGATTGCCAAGTACAAGAAATACAAGTCATAGAAAATTCATTAAACAAGTCAAAGGATTAATCACAATATGAAAAAGATAGTCTAACAATCTTGTATCTTACCCAAAGCTTCTTTATCAGATTTTATAATTTTATAGAACTCATTAGAAATTTTAACTATTTTCATAAATACCCCCTAAAAAAATGGCCCCCATAAAAATGAGGGCCATGGGATTATATTGACTCACGAGTGAATGATATTCTACCTATTAACGACCCCGTCATTCTCGGAGGTCAAACATAATTACTCGCATATATATTATATCACTTTATAAAAATTTTGGTTCATGATGTTTTTGCACTGGGTGTTTTGTTATTTCTCTTAGTGAGAAGGCATTTCAATGTAGTATTCTTCAATGTTCAATATTCTTCCATCTGGAGTTTTTTCTTTATATTCTTTTATCAATTTTCCTCCTAATGAAAGAGGAATTTTTTTGCTTGGTATGTTATCTTTATCAACTGGATAAGTGATATATTTGACTTTTAAATTAGATTTTGCCCATTCTGTTATAGCTGATATAGCTTCTCTTCCAAATTTGTTACCAAAGGCATCTTTTTTTATCCATATGCCCAGTTCAGGAATTTCCGAAGTGGTATTATGCAACCCTGCACAACCAATAAATTCATCATTATCTTTTTTTCTAATTATTAATTGAAGGTTGGAGTTTTCTTTCAATCCTTTTAAAGAAGAATTTATAAAATTTTCTACATCGTACAGCCCTTTTGGAGCACTTGGATACATGTATTTTGTTATTTCGTCAGTGAAGTTTCTTAAAATATCTTCTTTATCTTTCATTGATATAGGTTTTAAAATCAACCTTTCTGTTTCTATTTTTATATCTAAATAATTCATCTTCATCCCCCGCTTTATTTATGTTATAAAAATATTATATAATAAAATGAAAATGATTTAAAGCTGAAGGAACTATTTGTGTTGGAAAATAGATGCCGGAGATTGAAAGTAATAAACATAACGTTGTTATCCAAACAGATAAAAAACCAAGAAAAAGCTACAAAAATATACGAAAGTTGTGTAAGATACATATTCAATATAAGAGACGATATAGAAGTAGAAGAAATAGAAGAAAAGGTAAAAGAAGTATCAAAAGAGAGGAGTGATTATTTTATGACTATAGCAGATAAATTGATTGAAAAGGGTGAAAAAAGAGGTATTGAAAAAGGGAAGTTGGAAGGGATGAAACTTGGAGAATATTTAAAAGCTAAAGAAACAGCAAAAGAATTATTGAAAGCAAAAGTTGATAGAAATATTATATCAAAAGCTATAGGACTCACATTAGAACAAATCAAAAAAATTGAAGAAGAAATGAACCAAAACAAGAATTAATATACAGA